>NZ_CAXGSH010000046.1:0-29854 GCF_964012375.1 uncultured Salinisphaera sp. | reverse complement strand
GCGCAAAGCACGCCGGCGCGACCGTGACAGGTTATGCAGAGCTTCCCTAGCTGCGCTCCACTCTCTCTACCGCATTGATGCGCCGCAGCCGGCGGATGATGTTGGCCAGATGGTGGCGATCGCGCACGTCGATGAGAAACCGAATGGTGATCAGCGCACCGCTGCTTTCCGGGAACACGATGTTCTGGATATTGGAGTCGGCGTCGGCGAACTTGGCGGTGAGCGTGGCCAGCAGCCCGCGCTTGTTGGAGGCCGTCACCCGCAGCTCCACGTCGTATTCGCCGGTCACGTTATCGGCCCAGGTCAGCTCGACGCGATCGGCCGAGGCGCCTTTACGGGTGGAATAGGCACAGCCGAAGCGATGCACCACCAGACCACGGCCGAGGCTGGCCTGGCCATGGATCGCGTCGCCGGGCACCGGGTGACAGCATTTGGCGAACTCGACCACCAGCCCTTCGGTGCCCTCCACGGCCAGCGGCTTGGCCCGCCGGCCCTTGGCCACCGGTGCGTCGCCGGCCAGAAAATGTCGTGCGACCAGCGGCGCCAGGCGCCGACCCAGGCCGATGGCGGCATACAGCGCGGGCAGGCTCGGTTCGTCCATTTCCGCCAGCCCGCGGTCGATATCCGAGCGCGACAGTCGGCGCAGCGACAGCCCCAGGTCGCCCAAGGACTTGTCCAGCAAACGCTCACCCAGGCGCTGCGCCTTGTCTTCGCGCTGGTTCTTGAGGAAGTTGCGCACCCCGGTGCGCGCTTTCGCGGTCTTGAGAAAATGCAGCCAGGCCGCGTTCGGGCGCGCATGCTTGGCGGTGATGATTTCGACTGTCTGCCCGGACTGGAGCTGGCTGTTGAGCGGCGCCAGATGGCCTTCGACACGCGCGGCCACGCAGCGATCACCAAGCTCGGTATGCACCGCATAGGCGAAATCGACACAGGTCGCGCCCTTGGCCAGGCGGATGATCTGGCCCTTGGGCGTGAATACATAGACCTCGTCGGGAAACAGATCCATGCGCAGGTTGTCGACGAAGCGCAGCGAATCGCGCTCGCCTTCGTGCATTTCGGCCAGATGCGCCAGCCATTCCTCGGCGTCGAGGTTGCCGAGCTTGCCGGCCTTCTCGCCGAGCTTGTACTGCCAGTGCGCGGCGATGCCGGATTCGGCGATCTGATCCATCTCGCGGGTACGAATCTGGACCTCGAACTTGATCCCGCCACGTGCCATTACCGTGGTATGCAGCGACTGATAGCCGTTGAGTTTGGGGTTGGCGATGAAGTCGTTGAACTGTTCGGTAATCGGGCGATAGCGGTGATGAACGATGCCCAGCCCGCGATAGCATTCGTCCACCGCATCGACGATCACGCGTACGCCGTAGAGGTCGAACACATCCAGAAAACGGCGGTGCTTTTCGCGCATTTTCCGATAGATGCTGTAGAGATTCTTGCGCCGGCCTTTCACGATCGCGCCGATCCCCTCGGCGGCCAGAGCCCGCGACAGCGTCTCCTCGATTTCGCGCAGCAGGCTGCGCCGATCGCCGGTCACCGATTGGCTGGCGCGGCGCAACACCTCGTAGCGGCGCGGGTACATGTTCTTGAAGCCGAGCTCCTCGAGCTCCTGGCGCATGCTGTTGATGCCCAACCGTCTTGCGATGGGGGCATAGATCTCAAGCGTTTCGCGGGCGATCGAAGCCCGCTTTTTCGCGGTCATGCCTTCGAGCGTGCGCATGTTGTGCAGCCGATCGGCCAGCTTGACCAGAATGACGCGAATATCGCGCGTCATCGCGAGCATCAGTTTGCGAAAACTTTCGGCCGTGGCCTGCTCGCGGCTATGGAACTGGGCCTTGTCGAGCTTGCTGACACCGTCGACGAGATCGGCCACTTCCTTGCCAAAGCGTCGCGCCACCTCTTCACGGGCGGCGTCGGTATCTTCGATGACGTCGTGCAGGATCGCGGCGATCAGCGTCGTGGCGTCCAGCCGCATCTCGGCCAGGATCCGGGCCACCGCCAGCGGATGATAGATATAAGGTTCGCCGGTCTTGCGAAACTGGCCACGATGCTGGTGCTCGCCAAACTCATAGGCGGCCCGCACCCGCGCGATCGCCGGCTCCGGCAGATAACTTTCCAGATGCTCGGCGAGCGTATCGATACCGAACTCGCGCGAAATACGCGAGGTCCGAATACGCGTTTGCAGCCGATTGATACCGCTTGGCAATTCCATGATCCAAGAGTACTGCTAAAACGCCGTTTTGACGACTCGCTACCCGGCTCGTCCTCGCTTGCGAAAATTCGCCCCACGCGACCGGTCATCCGGCCGGCATTTCGCGCGTACGGAAATGTACCCGGGCCACTGCGGCCCAGCCGGATACCCCACCTTGCCCATCGTCAGGAATACGAACCGTCGCCAGGACCGCCGTGTAATCGCGAGTGTTTCTATCGGTTTTAAGGCAGAAACCGCCTATTACGCTGATTGCGCATATGTATTGATTCGGCCGTGGTGGGCGATCGATACCATCGGTGCTTCGGCTTCGGTGGTCGTCGCCGGCGGGGGAAGGTCGGCAGATCAACGTAGATCAAAGACAGGAGATCGCGGTCGCTCGCTCTCGCCCGGCGTATGCGCCCACGCTCTTCCTCATCTGCGTAATCTGCGAAATCTGCGGTTGTTCTTGAAGAACGTCGCCATCAGACGCTCGACTACCGAATCCGCATCGAGCGGAGCCTGTCTGCGAACCGCCTTGAGCGCCCGGCGCGAACATAACCTCGACAAACGCTTGGGCGGTCGGTCCTTTGCCTTAGTCGCGTTTCTTCGCGCACAACCGGCTTGCAAGAATCCGACACAAAAAAGCCGCTGAAGACAGCGGCTTTTCGTAACGCGTGCCGGGCGTGGCCGGCTACGTTCGCTTATTCGTCGGCGTCGGCCGCGGGCTTGGCGGCTTTCTTCTCGCCTTCGGCTTCCAGATCTTCTTCGCTCGGCTCGGCCGGCTGCGGCGCATCCATGCCGGTGCTCACCGGCGGCAGGTCCGGCTCGTCGAGAATGGCGATGGTGACTTCACCAGCGGCGATCTCGCGCAGTGCCATCACCGTGGGCTTGTCGTCCTCCCAGGGCAGGCGGGCGTTGGCGCCGCGGGCAAGCTGGCGGGCGCGCTTGGCCGCGATCGTGGCCAGTTCGAACTTGTTGTTGACGTGCTCAAGACAATCTTCGACGGTAACTCGGGCCATGACGATACTCTCGCGACGAGGGTGGCAAACCGCGCAGTATAACCATGCGCACCCGCGTCGGCCAGCCCTGTGTTGCTACGATGCGCCCTGCGCGCCCGGGTCGGTGGCCCAGAAGATCTGTTCGAGCGCCTCCACGGCATCGTCGAACACGTCGTTGACGATCTGATAGTCGTATTCGTTGGCGCGGGCGAGTTCGTCGTCGGCTTCCGCCAGCCGGCGCTGGATCTGGGCGTCGTCATCGGATGCACGCGAGCGCAGCCGCCGCTCCAGCTCTTCGCGCGATGGCGGTCGGATGAAGATAGTGACTACGTCTTCGCTGCGGGCGCGCACCTGTCGGGCCCCCTGCCAGTCGATATCCAGCACCACGTCCTGCCCGTGCGCGAGCCAGCGTTCGGTCTCGGCCGCCGACGTGCCGTAATGGCGATCGAATACGCGGGCGTGTTCCAGAAAGGCGCCGACCGCGATCATGGCCTCGAAGTCGGACACCGAGACGAAGTGGTAGTCCTCGCCGTCGACCTCGCCGGGCCGGGCGGCGCGGGTGGTATAGGACACCGAAAAACGGGCCTTGCGACCGCGCGCGGCCAGGCGCTCGATCACGGCATGGGTGAGGCTCGTCTTGCCCGCGCCCGAGGGCGCGGAAATCACGTACAGCTGTCCGCGGCGTTGGCTTTGGCAATCGTTCACGCGTGCCCTATTCGATGTTCTGAACCTGTTCGCGCATCTGCTCGATGAGCACCTTCATCTCCACCGCATGGGCGGTGAGTTCCGCATCCTGCGATTTAGAGCCGAGCGTGTTCGCCTCGCGATTGAATTCCTGCATGAGAAAATCCAGGCGGCGACCGATGGGCTCTTTTTTCTTCAGCGCTTTTTCCAACGCCTCGACATGGCTGTGCAGGCGATCGATCTCCTCGGCCACGTCCATGCGCTGGGCAGTGAAGATCAACTCCTGCTCGACGCGCGCGGGGTCGGCCTCGCTGTCCAGTTCGGCCAGACGGGCACGCATTTTGTCGTACCAGGCATTGCGTGCCTGCGGTACGCGCTCGGCGGCGGCATCGGCATGCTCGCGAATCTGGCGCGCGCGTTCGATCAGCATCGTGGCCAGGCGACCGCCCTCGTCCTCGCGCATGGATTGCAGCTGCCCTAGCGCCTGTTTCAACGCAGCCAGCGCCTCACGCTGGATGGCGTCGATATCGGGCTCGCGCTCGCGCTGCACGCCAGGATAGGTCAATAGCCGCAGCGCGTCCGGCGCACGACAATCGATCACCGTGGAGCGAACCTGCGACAGGGCCTCGCCCAGCGCGGCCAGGCGCTGTTCGTCGATCTCGATGGCCTGGGTATCGTCGGTGGTGACGAGCTTGGCGCCAATATCCACCTTGCCGCGCGACACCACCTTGGCCACCGCTTCGCGAATCGACGGCTCCAGCGCACGCAGTGCATCCGGCAGACGCAGATGAATATCGAGATAGCGGTGATTGACGCTGCGCAGTTCCCATACCACTTCGCCCCAGTCGCCCTGGGCCTGGCTGCGCGCGAAACCGGTCATGCTCCGGGTCATGGACTGTCCGTGGTCGTCATCGATATGGCAAGCCGCGCAGTATCGCACAGCCATGCGCGTTCACGCTGGCGCCGGGCATGCCGCAGGCACCACGCTGTTACACTGCACGGCCAGTTTATAGACGACCAAGGGCCCGATCTTGACCACGCGACCCAGCGCACGCGCCGCCGACGAACTACGCGACGTACGCTTCGAACGCCATTTCACCAAGCATGCCGCCGGCTCGGTCCTGGTGAGCTTCGGCGATACCAAAGTGATCTGCACCGCCAGCGTGGAAGAACGCGTGCCGCCGTGGCTGCGCGGCCAGAACAGCGGCTGGCTGACCGCCGAATACGGCATGCTGCCGGGCGCGACCGGCAGCCGCAACGGCCGTGAAGCCGCCCGCGGCAAACAGGGCGGACGCACCGTGGAAATCCAGCGTCTGATCGGGCGCAGCCTGCGCGCGGTGGTCGACATGAACGCGCTGGGCAGCCGCACGGTCACCATCGACTGCGACGTAATCCAGGCCGACGGCGGTACCCGCACCGCGTCGATCACCGGTGGCTATGTTGCCCTCGTCGACGCCATGGATTCGTTGGTCAAGGCCGGCAAGCTCAAGAGCAGCCCCATCCATGGCCAGATCGCGGCCGTGTCGGTCGGCATTTATAACGGCATGCCGGTGCTCGATCTGGACTATGCCGAGGATTCGCAGGCCGAAACCGATATGAACGTGGTCATGAACGAGGCCGGCGGCTTCGTCGAGATCCAGGGCACGGCCGAGGGCCATGCCTTTGCGCGCAGCGAACTCGACGCCCTGCTCGGCCATGCCGAAAAAGGCATCGGCGAGCTCATCGAGGCCCAGCGCGCGGCCCGCGAAGGATAACGCCCCATGGCTTCACCGCATCGACGCTGGGTGCTGGCCTCGGGCAATGCCGGCAAGCTCGCCGAAATGCGCAGCCTGCTGGAAGTGCTCGATATCGAGCTGGTCAGCCAGAGCGAATTCGACGTGCCCGATGCCGAGGAAACCGGTATCGGCTTCGTCGACAACGCGCTGATCAAGGCTCGCCACGCGGCCGCACTGACCGGCCTGCCGGCGATCGCCGACGATTCCGGCCTGGCCGTGGACGCACTCGACGGCGCGCCCGGCGTGTATTCGGCACGCTATGCGGGTAGCCACGGCGACGACGCGGCGAATAACGCCAAGCTCGTGGCGGCTCTCGAGGGGCTCGCCCCGGCGCGGCGGGGTGCGGCCTTTCACTGTTGCCTGGTCGCCACCCGCTCGGCCAGCGACCCGGTGCCGGTGATCGCCCACGGCGTATGGCGTGGCCGCGTTCTCGAAGCAGCCCGCGGCGAACACGGTTTCGGCTACGACCCGTTGTTCTGGGTGGAAGAAGAAAACGCCAGCGCCGCCGAAATGGGGGCCGAGCGCAAGAATGCGATCAGCCATCGCGCCCGCGCCATGCACCAGCTCGTCGAGCAACTGCGCGCCGATGAGCACGACGGCTGAACAACCCGCCCCGGCGAGCGCACAACGCAGCGGCATACCGTTATCGGTGTATGTGCATCTGCCCTGGTGCGTGCGCAAATGCCCCTACTGCGACTTCAACTCGCATCGAGCACCGGCCGAACTGCCGGAAACCGCCTATATCGACGCCCTGCTCGCCGACTGGGCGCTCGCCGCGGCCGACGAAAACCGGCCGATCGACACCGTATTCTTCGGCGGCGGCACGCCGAGCCTGTTCTCGGCGGAGGCGATCGGTCGAATACTCGCCGCGCTGGACGCCAGACTCGGTTTGTCGAGCGACTGTGAAATAACGCTCGAGGCCAACCCGGGCACGACCGAACGGACCCGCTTTGCCGATCTGCGGGCCGTGGGCGTCAACCGGCTTTCGCTGGGTATTCAGAGCCTGGACAACGACTGCCTGAGCGCGCTCGGACGCATCCATGGCGCAGCCGAGGCCCTGGCCGCGATCGACGATGCCCGCGCCGGGGGCTTTACCGCGATCAACTGCGATCTGATGTTCGGGCTGCCCGGCCAGACCCATGCCCGGGCCATGGCCGATATCGACGGCATCATCGAACGCGAGCCGGGCCATATCTCCTATTACCAGCTGACTCTGGAACCGAACACGCCGTTCTATCGACAGCCGCCGGCCCTGCCGGACGACGATGCGGTGGTCGAGATATTCGAACGCGCCGGCGAGCGTCTGCGTAGCGCCGGCTACGCGCAATACGAAGTCTCGGCCTGGGCACAGCCCGGCAAAGCCTGCCGCCATAACGAAAACTACTGGCGCTTTGGCGACTACCTGGGCATCGGCGCGGGCGCCCATGGCAAGCGCACGCGCGCCGACGGTCATATCGAACGCAGCGCGCGCCAGCGCTGGCCCACGGGGTACATGAGCGTGGCCGGCAGGCCGGCATCGATCGCCGAATCCCGCCTGCTCGACGAAGACGACGCCTGCTTCGAATTCCTGCTCAACGGCCTGCGACGGCGCGCGGGCGTGACGCGTAACGATTACGAGCAGCGCACCGGCCTCGACTGGCAAGCCCTGGGCACGACCCTCGCACAACCGATCGCCCAGGGACTTGTAGCCTTCGATCGGCAAACGCTGCGGGCCACCGAGCGCGGCTGGCGGTTTCTGGATACGATTCTGGCCGAGGTACTGCCCTGATGCTCGAAGAACAGACGGTAACCTGTCCCTACTGCGGCGAGCCGATCGTGATGGTGGTCGACTGTTCGGCCGGCGATCAGACCTACACCGAAGACTGTTTCGTGTGTTGCCAGCCCATACTGGTGAGCGTGAACGTCGCCCCCGACGGCAGCCTGGCGCATGTCGATACCGCGGCCGAAAACGACTAGCCCGCCCTGCGCTATTGCCTTGTATGCAGCCCTCCGGGGCGCCCGGCGCGCCGAGCGCGGCTCGACTGCCAGACTGGCTGAACGGGTCCTGGACAAGCCTCGAGTTCGACGTTCGTCGTAGCCGTTTCGATAAAAAAACGGCGTTGTGACAGCGACTTGCCGAGGTAAAGCCGGGCTATCGCTGGTCGCAGGGCCAACGCGCCGGTATACTCGCGAATTCGTCGATCAATGCCCGGGTGCGCCGGATAGCGCACCGGCGGGCTCCTTACGCTTCAACGCAAAGCCAAGCTGCATGGCCGATTACTCGCGCAAACAGGAAGCTCTGGACTACCACGCAAAGCCCAAGCCCGGGAAACTTGCGATATCGGTCACCAAGCCTTTCACCACCTACGAAGAGCTGTCGCTGGCGTATACGCCCGGCGTGGCCGAACCGGTAAAAGAGATACGTGACGACCCGGAAGCGGCGTTTCGCTACACCTCGAAAGGCAATCTGGTCGCGGTGATTTCCAACGGCACCGCGGTGCTGGGGCTGGGCAATACCGGCGCGCTGGCCAGCAAGCCGGTAATGGAAGGCAAGGCGGTTCTGTTCAAGAAGTTTGCCGACGTCAACGTCTTCGATATCGAAGTCGATGCCGATAATCCCAAGGATTTCATCGACACGGTGGTGCGCATCGCGCCAACGTTCGGTGGCATCAATCTGGAAGACATCGCGGCGCCGCACTGTTTCGAGATAGAGAACACGCTCATCGAGCGTCTGGATATTCCGGTCTTTCACGACGACCAGCACGGCACCGCGATCATCGTCGCGGCCGGGCTGATCAACGCGCTTGAGCTTCAGGGCAAGCGTCTTGGCGATGCGAAAATCGTATGTATGGGCGCAGGCGCGGCCGGCGTGGCCTCGATGAACCTGCTGCTGGAAATGGGCGCACAGCTCGAAAACGTGTTCATGTGCGATCGCAAGGGTGTGATTCATTCCGATCGCGACGACCTGTCCGAGCAAAAAGCCCAGTTCGCCACCAAGACCGACCTGCGCAGCGTCGACGACGCCATGAAGCAGGCCGACGTATTCATCGGCCTGTCCGGCCCGGGTACGGTGTCGGCCGAACAGATCTGCATGATGCCGGCCAAGCCGGTGGTATTCGCGCTGTCGAACCCGACGCCCGAGATCACGCCGGAAGAAGCCAAGAGCGTGCGCGACGACCTGATCATGGCGACCGGCCGCAGCGACTACCCGAACCAGGTCAACAACGTTCTGGGTTTTCCCTATATCTTTCGCGGCGCGCTGGACGTGCGCGCCCGCCGCATAAACATGACAATGTGCGTGGCTGCGGCCCGGGCCATGGGCGAACTCGCCCGTCAGCCGGTGCCCAACAGCGTACTCGAGGCGCACAGCCAGGACGCGATGTCGTTCGGGCCGGACTACATCATTCCGAGCCCCTTCGATCCGCGCCTGATCGATTTCATACCGCCCGCCGTGGCACAGGCCGCCATCGCCACCGGCGTTGCGCGGACAGAATACCCTTCGCATTATCCGCAGCCGGTCGTCGAGCCCGACCAGGGCTGAAAAGACTTGAGACGGACAACACCCGGGAGATCGTAGATGAGTCAACCCTTCAAGATCAGCAATCCGCAGGACGACAGCAGCACCGAGCTGCCGCTCGTCGAAGGCACGCTCGGCACCCCCGGCGTGGACGTGCGTGGCCTGAACACCAAGCAGGGCGTATTCACCTACGATCCCGCGTTCACGGCGACCTGCAGCTGCAAGTCCGATATCACCTTCATCGATGGTGAGAACGGCATCCTCATGTATCGCGGCTATTCCGTACAGGAACTGGCCGAGAAGTCGAGCTACCTCGAAGTCTGCTACCTGCTGCTTAACGGCGAACTGCCCAACCCCACGCAGATGGAAGACTTCCGCCACTCGATCACGCATCACACGATGCTCAACGAGTCGCTGGTGAAGTTCTACGACGGCTTCCACTACGACGCGCATCCGATGGCCATCCTGACCGGCATCGTCGGTTCGCTGTCGGCCTTCTATCACGACACCACCGATATTCGGGATCCCGAGCATCGTGCGATCTTTGCCCATCGCATGATCGCCAAGATGCCCACGATCGCCGCGGCTGCCTACAAGCACTCCATCGGCCAGCCCAAGATCGGGCCGAAGAACCATCTCGATTACGCTGCCAACTTCCTGCGCATGTGCTTTGCCGTGCCGGCCGAGGAATACGAAGTGGATCCGGTCGCCGCCAAGGCCCTGGACGTGCTGTTCATCCTGCACGCCGACCACGAGCAGAACGCCTCCACCTCGACCGTGCGCATGGCCGGCTCCACCGGCGCCAACCCCTATGCCGCGATTTCCTCGGGCATCGCGGCCCTGTGGGGGCCCGCGCATGGCGGCGCCAACGAAGCCGTGCTGAACATGCTCGCCCAGATCGGCGACGTGTCCCAGGTGCCGAAGTACCTGGAAAAGGCCAAGGACAAGAACGATCCGTTCCGCCTGATGGGCTTCGGCCATCGCGTCTACAAGAACTTCGACCCCCGTGCGAAGATCATTCGCGGCTACTGCCACGAGATCCTCGAGCACTACGGCATGCAGAACAACAAGCTCTTCGAGCTGGCGCTGGAGCTGGAACGCATCGCCCTGGAGGACGAATACTTCGTCGAGCGCAAGCTGTATCCGAACGTCGACTTCTACTCCGGCATCATCTATCAGGCGCTGGGCATTCCGATCAACATGTTCACCCCGATGTTCGCCATCGCGCGTACCGTCGGCTGGGCCGCGCACTGGTCGGAAATGATGGCCGACCCGGGGATGCGCATCGCGCGGCCGCGCCAGGTCTATACCGGTTACGAACTGCGTGACTACGTCGATATCGACAACCGCTGAGCGTAACGGTCGCTAAGGCGATCGCTGGCATGCGATGAAAGCGGGCTGCGGCCCGCTTTTTTTTGCTGCTGCATCTGCCGCCGCGCCTGCAGGCTATGGTTGACGACATGAGCAACGAACAGGTCATCGGCGAAGCCGTCGCCGTATGCGGTGAATGCGACTGGGTCATGCGTGTACCGCCGCGTGCCGCCGGCGAAGCCGCTCAGTGCCCGCGCTGTGGCCATCATGTCGCCCCGCCGGCGCAGCCCGATCACCAACGCCCGCTTGCCTGGGCGCTGGCGACGCTGGTGATGCTCGGGCTGGTGTTTGCCTTCGACTTTCTGAGTTTTTCCACCCGCGGCGTCGCCCACAGCATGAGCTTCTTCGATGCGGCGCGGGCGATGTCGGGCCACGACTATCCGAGCCTGGGCGTGCTGTTGTTCATGACCACCGCCGGCCTGCCGGCGGCGTATCTGCTGGCGCTGGTTTGCCTGCTCGTCCAGGCTGCACGCCGCCGGTCGGGCGCCATGTCCCTAGCGCTTGCGCGCACTCTGCGCCCGCTGGAGCCGTGGATGATGGCCGACGTATTCATCGTCGGCGTGCTCGTGAGCCTGATCAAGATCGTCACCCTGGCCGATGTCGCTATCGGCACCTCGTTCGTCGCCTTCTGCATTTATGCCCTGCTGCTGTTGCGCACCTTCACGCTCATCGACTGGGTTTCTCTCTGGCAGAATCTCGCCCCCATGCCGGTAACCGATACCCACCTGGAAACGGCCCGTACCGGCGCGAGCCAGGACGCCGTGGCCTGTCGCGGTTGCGGCATGGCCTACCAACCACATCGACATGGGCGCTGCCCGCGCTGCAACCGGCGCCCGGTCAGCAACGCATTGGATCGTATTCAACTGACCTGGGCGCTGCTGGTCACCGCGGTCATCCTGTATATTCCCGCCAATATCTATCCGATCATGTCGACCACCAGCCTGGGGTCGACCGATCCGCAGACGATCATTGGCGGCGTCCTGCATCTGGCCCATACCGGCTCGTGGCCCATTGCCGCGGTCATCTTCGTGGCCAGCGTGGTGGTGCCGATCAGCAAGATCGCAGCCCTTGCCTGGCTGTGCCTGGCCGCCACCCACGGCTGGCACGACGACTCGCGATCCCAGATGCGCCTGTACCGGATCACCGAGAAGATCGGGCGCTGGTCGATGATCGACGTCTTCGTGGTCGCGGTGCTTGTGGCGCTGGTGCGCGCCGGCGCACTGATGGCCATCGAACCCGGCCCGGCCGCGCTTTGTTTTGCCGCCGTCGTGATCATTACCATGGTGGCCGCGCACACCTTTGATACCCGCCGGCTTTGGGGCGCGACTTTCGAACGAGACAGCCCATGACCCAAGATCCGAACACTGCCGTCACCCATGGCCCGCGGCGCCGGCGCATTTCGCCGGTATGGTTCATTCCACTCGGCGCGGCGTTGATCGGCCTGTGGCTGATCTATCAAAACGTCATGTCACGGGGCCCGGAAATCACGCTCGCGCTGGATACCGCCGACGGTCTGGAGGCCGGCAAGACGCTGGTCAAGGTACGCAGTGTCGAGGTCGGCCACCTGGAATCGGTGCGGCTGGCCGACGATTACGAAGGCGCGGTGGCAACCGTGCAGATGAACCCGGACACCTCCGAACTGCTGGTCTCCGACAGCCGTTTCTGGGTGGTCAAGCCCCGTGTCGGGCGTCAGGGCATCAGCGGTCTGGGCACGATCCTGTCGGGCGCCTATATCCAGCTCGAACCGGGCAACGCCGACAAGCACCGGCGCGAGTTCAAGGTTCAGGACACGCCGCCGGCCACCTCGTCCAGCGAGCCGGGTATCGCGGTGCAACTGACCAGCGACGGCGACAATTCGCTGGCGGTCGGTGATCCCATCATCTATCAGGGCCAGACGGTCGGCCAGATCGAGGACAGCAAGTTCGTCGTCGAGGACGAGCACATGCAATACCGGGTGTTCGTGCGCGAGCCCTATGCCCAGCTGATCACCCAAACCACACAGTTCTGGCTGCGTTCGGGCATCGATTTTCATCTCGGCTCGGACGGCGTGGACGTGCATACCGGCTCGCTGCAGAGCATCCTCGCGGGCGGGGTCACCTTCGGGCGGGCCGATGGTGTCGAGCCGGGCAAGCCGGCCACCGCCGGTCAGGCGTTCAAGCTTTATGCCACCCGCAGCGCGGCCAATCAGGATCGCTTTGATGAAAAAATTCGCTACGTGATCTTGCTCGACGACTCGGTGCGCGGCCTGTCGCCCGGTGCGCCGGTCGAATATCGCGGCCTGCGTATCGGTACGGTCGAACAGGTGCCGTTCTTTCGCGACGACTTCAACCTGCAACGCCTGTCCGATTTCAAGATCCCGGTGCTGATCTCCATCGAGCCGCAGCGTCCGGCCAACAGCTGGGCCGACTGGAGCGACGCCGAGTGGCGCGCCAACAACAAGCGCTTCTTCGCCAACGGACTTCGCGCCACTATCAAGTCGGGCAACCTGCTGACCGGCGCGACCTTCATCAACCTGCAGTTTGAGAGCAACGCCGACGACTACAAGCCGATGACCCTCGGCGAATACGAGGTCTTCCCCAGCGTGCCGAGTAGCATCACCAGCATTCAGAGCCAGCTGTCGGACCTCATGGACAAGCTCAACGCCATCGACGTGCGCCCGATCGCCAACGACCTCAAGCATACGCTGGAAACCTCGAACGCCACGCTCGACGAGCTGCACCGCGCCACCCGCAATATCAATCAGCTGCTCGAAGCCCAGGACACCCGAGAACTACCGGGCACGCTGCGGGCGACACTCGCCGAGCTGCAGGACACGCTCGACGGCTTTCAACAGGGAGCGCCGGCCTACGGCGAATTCAGCCGCTCGCTGGACCGCCTAAATCGCGTACTCGACGACGTCGCGCCGCTGGCGCGCACCCTGCATGACCGCCCCAACGCGCTCATCTTCGGCCGCCCCGAAGACGGCGATCCGATCCCGAAGGCCGCCCGATGACAACACGTACCCTGTTCTACCTCGCCCTGGCTGCGCTGATGACCGGCTGCGCCGGCAGTGCTTCATCGCCGTCGCTGTTCGTGCTCGATCCGGGGACGGCCCGCCAACCCATGCCGGCCGCAGCCGCGGCGCGTACGCAGCTGCTGGTCGCGCCGGTCGAGATCGCGCCGTTGCTCGACGAACGCGGCATCGTCTATCAAACCGACCCGCACCGGGTGGTCATCGCCAACCACAACCGCTGGGCCGCGCCGCTGGGCGAACAGCTGCGCGAATCCCTGGCTGCGACGCTCGCCGGCGCGCTTGCTGATGTTCAGATCGTACGCGGTGGAAACGCCGGCACCGCCGATCGCTATACCCTGCACACCCGCGTCGATCAGTTCATGGGCCATTACGACGGCCATGCCCATATCGCGGGCGAATGGCAGCTCGAAGATCCAGACGGGCATACCGTGGCACACCAGCGTTTCGCGCGCGAAGTGGCGCTTGCGAATGACGGCTACGAGGCGCTGGTCGAAAGCCTTTCCTCGGGTTGGCAGGCCACAGCCCAGGCTATCGTCCCTGCAATCAGCAGCGCCACGGCCGCTCGGCAACGCTAGGGCGTGTTACAAGCCCGGCAGCAAAACAACTGACTGCGTCAACTGTTTTCAACGCCATCGAAATCGCGGCGCCGCCGCACATTTTTGTGCAAGACAATGCGCGCTGAGCGGGGTGGCGCTTTGCGACATGAGTGCGCTGCAATACCGGATTGCGCGCCTTGAATGATGACGCACTGGGCTCGCCTGCCGACGGGGTGCGTGCGACAAATCCATCATGCCGCGTTGCGCGTCGTTCATTTGCCTTGCCCAACGTCTCGGCTGGCGCCTTGCCGGGCAAATTTCAGGAAGGCAACGCCACGAGTGGCGTTCGCGTTACCAGGCCCTGACGTCCGCCCATAAAAAAGCGGGCCACGAGGGCCCGCTTCTGTATACCGCTCTCGAATTCAGCCCTAACGCTTCATCGATTCGAAGAACTGGGCATTGGTCTTGGTCTGCTTCATGCGATCGATGAGCAGTTCCATGGCCGCCAGGTCGTCCATGCCGTGCAGGAGCTTGCGCAGCACCCACATGCGCTGGAGCTCGTCCTGGGGCACCAGCTTTTCCTCGCGGCGCGTGCCGGAGCGATTGACGTGGATGGCCGGGTAGATGCGCTTTTCGGCAATGCGGCGATCCATATGGACCTCCATGTTGCCGGTACCCTTGAACTCTTCGTAGATGACCTCGTCCATCTTCGAACCGGTTTCGATAAGCGCGGTGGCCAGAATGGTCAGGCTGCCGCCCTCTTCCACGTTACGGGCCGCGCCGAAGAAGCGCTTGGGTTTCTGCAGCGCATTGGCGTCGACGCCACCGGTGAGCACCTTGCCCGAGGACGGCGCCGTGGTGTTGTAGGCACGGGCCAGACGGGTCAGCGAGTCGAGCAGGATGACCACGTCCTTCTTGTGCTCGACCAGACGCTTGGCCTTCTCGATCACCATGTCGGCGACCTGCACATGGCGCGACGCCGGCTCGTCGAAGGTCGACGACACCACTTCACCGCGCACGCTGCGCTCCATCTCGGTGACTTCTTCGGGCCGCTCGTCGATGAGCAGCACGATCAGATGACACTCGGGATAGTTATGCGCGATCGACTGGGCGATGTTCTGCATCATCATCGTCTTGCCGGCCTTGGGCGGCGACACGATCAGGCCACGCTGGCCCTTGCCGAACGGCGCCACCAGATCGATCGTACGTGCGGTGATGTCTTCGGTGGAGCCGTTGCCCAGCTCCATGACCATACGCTCGGTCGGGAACAGGGGCGTGAGGTTTTCGAACAGTACCTTGCCCTTCGACTTCTCCGGCGGATCGCCGTTGATCTCGTCGACCTTGAGCAGGGCGAAATAGCGCTCCGATTCCTTCGGCGGACGAATACGCCCGGAGATGTTGTCGCCGGTACGCAGCGAAAAGCGCCGGATCTGACTGGGCGAGACGTAAATATCGTCCGGCCCGGCCATGTAGGACGATTCGTTCGAGCGCAAAAACCCGAAGCCGTCCGAGAGAATTTCAAGCACACCGTCGCCGTAGATGCGCTCGCCGGATTTCGCATGCCCCTTGAGCATGGCGAAGATCAGATCCTGCTTGCGCATGCGCGAGATGTTCTCGAGCTCCATCTCCTGCGCCATATCCATGAGCTCGGCAGCGGTCTTCTGCTTGAGCTCACTCAGGTGCAGAATCGGCCCGTCGCCGGCGACACCCGCATAGGCCTCGAACTCGGCCTCGTCGATGTCCTCGTTGGGCGGATTGTTGCCGCCCTTGTTCGGGCCGCCGCCCTTGCCACGGTTGTTGCCGCCGCTGTTGCGCGGCTTGTTCGGCCCATTCGGATTCTTGCGGCGCCGGCCGCGGCGGTTGTTATTCCCGCCGTTGCCATTGTTGCTGCTGTTGGAATCCTTGGACTGGCGTTCGTCGACTGTTTCTTCAGACACGGCTATCTATGAGTTGCAGCGAAACCAGCGCCAGACAGGCACCTATTCGCAGTGGGAAGGCGTTCGACTTCTTGCAAGTCAAACGAAGACCGCCGGCAGATACGCCGGCGGTCTGGAGCGGATCAAATATGTTGATCGACGAATTCGGTCAGCTGGGTCTTGGAAACCGACCCGACCTTGGTGGCCGCCACTTCGCCGTCCTTGAACAGCATCAGCGTCGGAATGCCCCGAATGCCGTACTTGGGCGGCGTATTGGGGTTGTCGTCGATATTGAGCTTGGCGACGGTCAATCGGCCGTCGTATTCGTCAGCGATTTCGTCGAGGACCGGGGCGATCATCTTGCAGGGGCCGCACCATTCGGCCCAGTAATCGACCAGCACCGGGCCGGAGGCAGACAGCACGTCCTGTTCGAAGCTGTCATCGCTGACTTTAACGATATTTTCACTCATGAGCGTCCTCGAAAGAATACAAGCGGGACAAATGAAGGTTCACGCGCATCGACACTGGCCGACACGGCGCCGCTGAGCCGGTAGTTAAGGGCGCGAAAAGATGTTTGCAAGCTGCGCGAAAGGTCGCGGCCCGACAACCGTGGAGACCACAAGCTGTTATAGTGCGGGCTGCAAAAAAACAGTGCCGGAATGCGAGTCGACCTGACTCGGGCAGTGCAGCGAATATCCGTATTCGCAACGTTCGGGCTATTGGAGCCTATCTCGGCGCGTTTTTCAACCCCTGTGTGAACCGGCCGCCATCGACGCGATCTTTCACCTTTTCCAAGGGCCAATATGACCGAAACCGCATCCGCCAGCGACGCCGCCCAGCAAAAGCTACTCACCGATACCCGTCTCGACGCGCTGGGTCTTCACGACACCATTCTTTCCGGCCTTATCAAGCGTGGTTTTTCCCATGCCACGCCGATTCAGGCTGAAACCCTGCCGCTCGCGCTCAAGGGCGAGGATATCGCCGGCCAGGCCCATACCGGCACCGGCAAGACCGCGGCCTTTCTTCTGGCGACCATGCACCGGCTGCTCAAGGACGACCCCGAGCCCAGCGACGAGGCGCCCAAGGGCGCGAGCCAGCCGCGCGCTCTCATACTGGCGCCGACGCGGGAACTCGCGGACCAGATCTATAAGGATGCCCTGCCCCTAGCGTCGGGGACCGGCCTTAGATGTGTGGTCTGTTACGGCGGCACCGGCTACGAGGAACAACGCCAGGCCATTATCGACGGCGTGGACATCCTCATCGGCACGCCGGGGCGGCTGATCGACTACTACAAGCAGAAGGTCTATACGCTCAAGGCCATCGAAGTGGCCGTACTCGACGAAGCCGACCGCATGTTCGATCTGGGCTTCATCGACGATATCCGCTACATGTTCCGCAAGATGCCGGCGCCGGAAAATCGTCAGAACCTGTTGTTTTCGGCAACGCTCAGCCACCGCGTGCTGGAACTGGCCTACGAGCACATGAACAGCCCCACGCTGGTGCGTACCGATACCGAAACGGTCAACATCGGCGCGATCACGCAGAAGCTCTATCATGTATCCAAGGACGACAAGCTCGCCCTGCTGGTAGGCACCCTGCGGCGTATCGAGAACGGGCGCACGCTGATCTTCATCAATACCAAGCGTACCGCCGAGTTCATCGAGGACGGCCTCAACGCCAACGGCTTCACGGCTGCCACCCTGTCCGGCGACGTGGCCCAGAACAAGCGCCTGCGCCTGCTCGAAGACTTCAAGACCGGCCAGCTGCCGATCATGGTCGCCACCGACGTGGCCGCACGCGGGCTGCATATTCCCGACGTCACCCACGTGATCAACTACGATCTGCCCCAGGACGCCCAGGACTACGTGCATCGTATCGGGCGTACCGCGCGTGCCGGCAATACCGGCGACGCGATTTCGTTCGCCTGCGAGGAATACGTCTATTCCCTGCCGGACATCGAAGCCTATATCGAGCACAAGATCGACGCCGAAATGCCGCACGGCGATGATTTCGCCGACGACGTGACCGTGCCGGCACGCCGCAAGCGCAAACCTCGCGGCGGCGGCCGGCGCAACGGCGGGGGCGGCGGTCGCGGCAAGCCGCGCTCCGGGCGATAGCCCGCCTCGGCAACAACGGTCTGCGCGCATCGAAACGGTATGATGCGCGCAACGCCCGACCCAACCGACGCTCATGCAAATCAACCGCGAACTGCTCGACCACGTCTGCGATATAGCGATCGCCGCCGGCCAGAAGACGTTGCCGATCTATAACAGCCACTTCGAAGTCGAAACCAAGGACGACGACAGCCCGCTGACCCAGGCCGATCTGGCCGCGCATCGCAGTATCAAGCAGGCGCTGGAAGCGCTCACGCCGGATATCCCCCAGCTCTCCGAAGAAGGCGCGGATATCGATTTTGCCACCCGCAGCACCTGGTCGACCTACTGGCTCATCGACCCGCTCGACGGTACCAAGGAATTCGTGAACAAGAACGACCAGTTCACGATCAATATCGCGCTGATCGTCGATCACGAACCGGTACTGGGCGCGGTGTATGCGCCGGTGCTGGATACGCTGTGGTTCGCGGCTCGGCCGCTCGGTGCCTTCCGGCAGCAGGGCCAGACCGCGGCCGAACCGATCGCCACGGTGCTAGCAGAGCGCGACAAGCCGCGCGTGCTGGTGTCGCGCTCGCACCGAACGCCCGACATCGATGCCCTGCTCGACCGGCTGCCCGACTACGAACCCGTCACCATGGGCTCATCGCTCAAATTCTGCGTGATCGCCGACGGCGGCGCCGATTTCTACCCCCGCCTGGGCCCGACCAGCGAATGGGATACCGCGGCCGGGCATGCGGTGCTCGCCTGCGCAGGAGGCCAGGTCACCGATCTGGACGGCGAGCCGCTACGCTACAACGTCACCGAAAGCGTGCTGAACACGCATTTCCTCGCCTTCGGCGACGTCACGCACGACTGGCGCGCCTATGTGCCGGAGTCGGCCGCCTAGCGCGCTCGATCCGCCGATGGTCAGGGCGCAGGGGCGTCGGCGACGCCCTGTTCGTCCTCGCCGGGCGCCTGTACGACCAGCAGGCTGCAGGTCAAGCGATCGAGCAGCGATGCGCCGACCGAGCCCTGCCACCAGCGCGCAAGTACGCCGCGGCGCTGATGGCCGACGACCACAAGATTCACGGCCAGATCCTCGGCGAGCTTGGCGATCTGGTGGGCCGGCTCGCCCGCTCGCAAATGGCCCTCGGCATCCACGCCGCGACTCTTGAGCAGAGTCACGCCTTCATCGAGGATGTTTTCGATACGTTCGCGCTCGGCTTCGTACATGCTCTCGGTATAGAAGCCCTCGGCCGCGGCGACCGCGCCGGTCAACGGCACCACCGCAAGAAGATGAACTTCCACCTCACCGGCCCCCAACAGCGGCAGCGTGCGTCGTAGCGCGATACGACCGTTTTCACTACCGTCGTACGCCAGCAGAACCTTTTCGAAGTTTTCCATAAACACCCCCATTCGGGCAGCAGATTTGACCCGCGGCGCCACGCCGCTCGGCCCAATGAAGGGCCTACCGGCGCCCCGTGTCAACGGCAATCGGGCACCGATCGCGCCACAAGCCTATTCTACAACCGACCCCGCGCCGATGCGCCAGTCATACAGGCCCTGCTGACATAACGGGTTTGCGAGCGTGCCATACCCGCCTTATTCGGATCGCGGCACGCTTGCTGCGTGCGTGCGGTTGCCCCTTCCCACTGCGCTACGACCGCATCCCACGACGCCCAGCCGGCGCGCCCGGGCCGGTGTATTCAACAGCCGAGCGATCAAAGGCCGGCGAGGCGGGCTTCCAGCTCTTCGTCGGCGATGAGCCGCTCGACCTGTGCCAGGCTCGCGCGCGGCATGGGCTGACCATCGACCAGGCTACGTGGCGCTTCGCGAATGTCGGTCGCTGCGAACAGCGTCGCCTCGAAGCGGTGCTCGCCGGCAACGAAACGAAACGCAGGATAGAACCGATGCGCATCGCGGGCGACCTTGTAACGCCGCTCGACGATTTCGAAGGGAATACCCTGCGCCTGCAGGAAAAAGTCGAAGCTTTCCGAGTGTTCGGCGAATACGTGCAGCTGAATATCGGAGTGGCCATCTGCCAGACCGGAAAGCACGTCGCCGACCAGACGCGGCTTGAAGTCGGCAAACAGCGCCATCGCCTTCAGTGCGGCTTCGCGCATGGCGCGCAGCTGGGCCGGCTGCTCATCGCCGGCAAACAGGCGCTGGTGTTCGGCGAGCGCCGCTTCGATCTCGCTATTCTTGGGCAGAATGCTGTTGCGCACGTCGATACCCAGATGCTGCGCGGCTTTCTGCTTGGCAATACGAAAATCGCGAATGCCCTGCTCGGCCATGAGCCGGGCCGCCAGTTGGGCCATATGCTGGCGCTGGGCGGCCTGTTTGCGTGCGCTCGCCATGGCGCTGTTCTCCGGGGCGGTCCCTGCGACTCACCCAGCTGAATAAACCCACACACGACAGCGCGCCGGGCAGTCTGCGGGCGGCACGACCAGAGTACCGACCCGCGCCGTGTCCGGCGCTCCGACGACTAGAAAAGCTGCTCGACCTCGTTGGACGGGGCATTCTTGCCCGAGCGGCGTGCCTCTTCCACCGACGGCACGTTGTCGGACCGGAAATACTCGGTCACGCCCTCACCATCGAGCGCGCGCTGGCCCGATTCGGGGTCGATAGTGACCGCCACCAGATCGGACGGACGCGGCGGAATGGCTTCCGGCGTGCCCTTGAGGGCGACGCGCATGAAGTCGATCCACATCGGCAGCGCCGCCTGGCCACCCGTTTCGCTATGCCCCATGGGCGTGAGCTTGTCGAAGCCAACCCAGCTTATGCCTACCAGGTCGGCGTTGAAGCCGACGAACCAGGCATCGATCTGGTCGTTGGTGGTGCCGGTCTTGCCGGATAGATCATTGCGCCCGAGCGTCATCGCGCGCTGGCCGGTGCCGCGCTTGACCACGTCGCGCATCATGTCGCCCACCAGCCAGGCATTGCTGGCATCGACCACGCGCTCGGCCAGGCGCGACGCATCACGCTGGCTGCCGGTGTTTTCCAACGCCGGGCAGTTGCTCGTGCTGGCACAGGCCACCTTCGGCTCGGCCTCGAACTCGACTTCGCCGCGCCCGTCCTCGATCTTGGCAATGTAATAGGGCTTGACCTGAAAACCGTCGTTGGCGAACACGGCATAGGCCTGTGCCATCTGCAACGGGGAGAACGATGCGCTGCCCAAAGCCATCGACAGATTGCGCGGGATCTGGTCCTTGGGCAGCCCGAATTTGGCGATATGCTCGACCGCGGCATCGATGCCGATGCTGCGCAACAGCCGGATCGAAACCAGGTTGCGCGAATGCACCAGGCCCTCACGCATGCGCGTGGGCCCGTAGATGCGCCCGCTGTAGTTCTGCGGACGCCAGGCATCGCTTAGATCCGGGCTGTCGTAAACCACCGGCGCGTCGTTGATCAGAGAAGCCGTCGTGAACCCGTGTGCCAGCGCCGCCGAGTACAGAAACGGCTTGAACGAGGAGCCGGGCTGACGCTGGGCCTGTACCGCGCGGTTGTACTTCGACAGCGAGAAGTCGAAGCCGCCGGCAAGCGCTTCAATACCGCCGGTATGAGGATCGAGCGCGACCATGGCGCCCTGTACCTTCGGGATCTCGGCCAACGTCCAGGCCTTGTCTTCCTCCTTGCTGCCGGTATAGGCCAGCCGCACCACATCCCCGCGCGAGACAAGCTTGCTGGCCGGGTCGTTGCTGCCCAGCCAGGGCATCTGCTGGGCGTTCAGGGTGACCTCGCCGTAGCGTTCGGTCATCAGCGTGGCGCTGCGACGGGCCACGTCCGTCACCACTGCAGGCACGAGGCCGCCGGCGACCCGCATTTCCTCCAGCGCGGCCGTCAGCGCCTTGGCGTCATCGAGCGTGGCGCTATCGAGCGTATCTTCGGGGCCGTGCCATGCATGGCGGCTGTCGTAGGCCAGCAATGCCTTGCGCAGCGCGTTGTTGGCAGCGCGCTGGCGTTCGGCATCGAGCGTGGTGGTGACATCGAAGCCAGAGGTATAGGCCTTGTCACCAAAGCGCGCCACCATGTCCTGACGCACCATTTCGGCCACGTAGTCCGCTTCATAGCGGTCGTCGGTAACGCGCGCGGTGGCCGTGACCGGCGCCTCGCGAGCACTGTTGTAGGTTTCGTCGTCGATTTCACCCAGCGCATGCAGCCGCGACAGCACATAGTTGCGCCGCTGTATCGCACGCTCGGGGTTGGCCATCGGGTTGTAGCGCGAAGGCGCCTTGGGCAGGCCGGCGATCATCGCCATCTGCGCGATGCTGAGCTCGTTGAGCGGCTTGTGGTAATACACCTCGGCGGCCGCGCCCACGCCATAGGCTCGGTTGCCCAGGTAGATTTTGTTCAGGTAGATCTCGAGGATCTGTTCCTTGGTGAGCTTCGACTCCAAGCGCAGCGCAAGGATGATTTCCTTGATCTTGCGCACATAGGTTCGGTCGTTGGTGAGATAGAGATTGCGCGCCAGCTGCATGGTGATGGTGCTGCCGCCCTGGGTCTTGCGCCCGGTGGTGGCCAGCACATAGGCCGCACGCGCGATACCCTGATAGTCCACGCCGGGATGCTGGAAAAAGCGGTCGTCCTCGGCGGCGACGAAGGCCTTGACCAGCGCCGGCGGAATTTCGTCGTAGGTGCGCGGCAGCCGCCGCTCCAGGCCGAACTCGCCGATCAGCTTGCGATCCGCGGTATAGACGCGCAGTGGTTCATTAAGCTCGGGGTCGCCGATATCACCCGCGCTGGGCAGCTGCGGGCCGAAATACAGGTAGACGCCCGCCACCACCAGCACCGCGAGGGTCGCGGCCGACAGCAAACCGGCAAACAGAAATACAATAATACGGGCGGCGCGCGGCATCGCTTTCATCGAGAATGCGCGGCTCGCGGGCCGCGGGTCGGGAAAAACTGGGGTCATGATACCGGCCCCAATCTTTTTTTGCCGGAGACGTTGCGGAATCGCGATAAGCTGCCGATAACCGTTAGACACGCGGATTCAAACGCTTAAACCTGCAATCATGGATTGCCAAGCGGGCCGCCATGAGTATAGTTAGACCCGGCATTTCGCGCCGCGGCCAACACCGGGCCGAGGGGTAGCGGACACGGGGGTGTTCCGCAGGCCTGAAACCGTTGCGTGGGCCGATCAGGGGGAGTCGGATGGGGCGATTCGAGCAAATCTTCAAGCCGAGAACGCGGCCTTTTCTGGGCGTGGACATCAGTTCCACGCGGGTGAAGGTGCTCGAACTCGACGGCAAGCCCGGCGCCTATCGCGTACTCAGCTATGCCAGCGAGGCCCTGCCCGCCGACGTGGTGGCCGACGACCAGGTCGTCGACCCCGAGGCGCTGGCCGCCACCATGACCCGCGTGCTCGAGCGCGCCGGCACCCGCACGCGCGACGCCGCGATCGCGGTATCCGGGCCGACCGTGATCAGCAAGATCATCGACATGCCGGCCGACCTGTCCGACGAGGACATGGAACAGCAGATCGGCTTTGACGCCGAGCAGTACATCCCGCACGCCATCGATGAAGTGAACCTGGACTTTCAGGTGCTCGAACGCGACCCGACCAACCCGGACGTCAACCGGGTTCTGCTGGTTGCCTGTCGTCGCGAGAACATCGAAACCCGTATCGGCGCGCTCGACATGGCCGGGGTCAAGGTCAAGATCGTGGACGTCGAGGAATACGCGCTCCAGAACGCCTCGACCCTTCTCATCGAGCAGACGCCCGCCCTGGCGCATGATGCCAGCGTTGCCGTATTCGACGTCGGCGCGCATCAGACGCGGCTGAGCGTTCAGCATCGGGGCCGCCACGTGTATTCGCGCGAGCTGTCGTTCGGCGGCCATAGCCTGGCCACGCGCCTGATCGAGCACTACGAACTCAAGGACACCGACCAGCTGCGCGCACGTCTGCGCACCGGCGAACTCGACGGCGCCGCGATTGCCGGCGACGTATCGGACTTCGCCGAACGCCTGGCCGGCCAGATCGAACGCGCGCTGCAGTTCTACATTTCCGCCAGCTCGCGCGACGAGGCGGTCGGCCAGGTGGTGCTCGTAGGCGGGGCAACCCTCTACCCCGGCCTGGAAAGCGCGGTGGCACGGCATATGTCCCGGCCGGTCGCCCTCGGCAACCCGTTGGCCGGCATGCTCGCCAGCAGCCGAGCCCGACGTAACCACGTCGATCACGAAGCTGCATCGTTGATGGTGACCACCGGTCTGGCGTTGAGGTCGATCCGATGAGCGCTTTGATTCGAATCAATCTTCTGGACTGGCGCGCCGCCGCGCGCGAACGTCGGCGCAAGCAGTTCCTCGGTGCGCTGGCCCTGGCCGCACTGGCGAGCCTGATGCTCGTGATCGTGCTGCCGACGCTCTACTACGATCATCTCACCGATATCCAGCAATCGCGCAACCGCTATCTCGAAGAACAGATCGCCATCGCCGACCGCCAGATCGTGGAGATTCGCGCGCTGCAGAAGACGCGTGAAAGCCTTATCACGCGCATGCGCATCATCGAACAGCTGCAGCAGTCACGCTCCGGCATCGTTCATTATTTCGACGAACTGGTCGACACCATTCCCAACGGCGTCTATCTCACCGCCCTCGCCCAGAAAGGCAACGTCACCAACCTCGATGGGGTCGCCGAATCGAACGCGCGCGTGTCCGACTACATGGTCAACTTCGACGCCTCCGACTGGTTCACCGACCCGCGCCTGATCGTGATCAAGTCCAGCGAGAATGGCCCGCAGCGCTATGCCGACTTCACCCTGAATGTCCGGGGCGATAGTCCCCAGAAGAATCCGAACGACGACGTCCAGGCCGATACCACCAACCCAGTGGCGCCGCGCTCATGAAGAGTCTCAGTGAATACGTCGAAGAGCTGCGCAGCCTCGATCAGAACAATATCGGCAGCTGGCCAACCTGGGCCTACGGCTTCGCGATCGCGCTGGTCTGCGCGGTCATTATCGGTATCGGCACCTGGTATTTCGTACTGCCCAAACAGGAAACGCTTGAACGCGTGTCGGCCCGCGAGCCTGAGCTCAAGCAGACCTTCGAAGCCAAGCAGCGCCTGGTCGCCAATCTCGATGCCTACCGCACCCAGCTGGAGGCCATGGAGCTGCAGTTCGGCGCCCTGCTCCAGCAGCTGCCCAGCAAGACCGAAGTACCCAGCCTGCTCAACGACATTTCGCAGACGCGAATTGCCAGCGGTCTGGAAGAGGAACTGTTCAAGCCGCGTGCCGAGGTACCGCAGGACTTCTACGCGATTCTGCCGAACGACCTGATCGTGACCGGCACCTATCACGAACTCGGACGCTTCGTGTCGGGGGTGGCCGCGCTGTCGCGCATCGTCACCATCGAAAACGTCGAGATCAAGCCGATCGAAGAACGCGATGACAGCGGCGATCTGCGCATGAGCATGACCGTGAATACCTATCGCTATCTTGAGGATGCCGGCGATACCACCCAGCCCGCCGGGAGCCAGTCACAATGAGGGCATACAAGCGAGTGGGTGCGATCGCCGGGCTGTGTCTGGTGCTCGCAGGCTGTGGCGGCGACGATCGCGACCTTCGGGATTTCGTGGCCGAGGTCAAGCAACGCCCGGCCCCGCCGATCGAACCGATACCGGAAATCGCGCCCTATACGCCGTACAGCTACGAACCCCGCGGGCGACGTACGCCGTTCACGCCCACCGCACCGCGCCGCGACTTCGATCGCAACAACGATCTCGCGCCCGACGTGGATCGCCCGCGCGAAGCGCTGGAAGCATTCCCGCTCGATGCGCTGCGTCTGGTCGGCACCATTTCCAGCGCGGGCGTGACCTACGCGCTCATACAGGCGCCCGATGGCGTGGTGTATCGCGTGACCCATGGCGCCCATCTCGGCCAGAACTACGGCGAAATCGACGGCATTTCCGAAAACGGCGTCCTTCTAACCGAAATCGTACCTGACGGTCTCGGCGGCTATATCCGTCGCCCGGCCACGATCGCCCCCTCGCGGTGAAAGAGAACCAGACTATGAGCAGACCGATTGCACGCATTTCCTCGCTCACGCGTCGGGTATCCCGGCAGTGGCTGGTCCTTGCCCTGCTGTGTGCCGGGGCCACGACAGCACAGGCGGCAACGAACACGCTCACGGCCGTCGATGCCGCTTCCACCGGGGGCAGTCAGGTCAGCATCCGTCTGACGATGGCGACAAGCGCGCCTATTCCTTCGGTATTCACCGTCAATGAGCCGGCCCGTCTTTCCATCGATCTGCCGGACACCGAACTCAGTGTCGATCAACGCTATCAGCGCATCGACCAGGGCGCGGTAGAGGCCGTCGCGATGGCCGAAGGCGACAACCGCACCCGCGTGGTCATCGAACTGACCTCAATGACCGACTACACCGTCAACCGCAACGGCAATGCCATCGTGATCGGCGTCGGCGGCGACGTTGCCCCCCAGACGGCGCCGGCGGCGGCGCAACCCGCGGCCAACAGCAGCTATCAACCTGCACCTGCCTCGGTACGCGGGCCGCGGGTACGCGATATCGATTTTCGCCGCGGCGAGGACGGTGCCGGACGCGTCGAAATCGCGCTGGACGGGGTCAACGGCGCGGTGGACGTGAGCGAACGCGGCGGCCAGGTCATCGCGACCATGCCCGGCGTACAGCTGCCGGCCGCCCTCGAGCGCCGCCTGGACGTGCTGGACTTCGCCACCCCGGTTAAAACCATCGATGCCATGCAACGCGACGGCGACACCCGGATCGTGATCACGCCGGTATCGGGCGCGGATTTCGAACAGGTGGCCTACCAGACCGGCGACCGGTTCTTCATTGAGCTCCAGCCGATCACCGCGAGCGACAAGGCCGAAAGCGAAGCGCAGGAGCCCCAATACACCGGCCAGCGTATCTCCCTGTCGTTTCAGAACATCGACGTGCGCGCCGTGCTGCAGATCGTGGCCGACGTGGCCGACGTGAACATGGTCGTCTCCGACAGCGTGAGCGGCAATATCGCGCTACGGCTCGAGGATGTGCCCTGGGATCAGGCGCTGGATATCATCCTGCAGGCCAAGGGCCTGGGCATGCGCCGTGAAAACAACGTGATCACGGTAGCGCCGCTGGCCGAGATCGCTGCCCGCGAACAGGCCGAACTCGCCGCCCAGCAGGCCACGACCAACCTCGCGCCGCTGCGCTCGGAAATCATCCAGATCAACTACGCCCGGGCCGGCGAACTCGCCGCCCTGCTGCGCAGCACCACCGGCGAACTGTCGCTGCTCTCCGACCGCGGCCAGGTCACCGTGGACGAGCGCACCAACAGCCTGCTCATCAACGAAACACGCGACAAGCTCAACGAGATACGCAACGTCATCAACCGCCTGGATATCCCGGTCCGCCAGGTGCTGATCGAATCGCGCATCGTGGTCGCCAACCGGGAGTTCTCGCGTAACCTGGGCGTGTCGTCCTCGGCCACCGACAACGCCGCCTTCGAATCATCCAGCGGCGGCAACTATCTGGTCGACAACGGCTATACCATCAACCTGCCCGTCACCAACCCGGCCGGCACGATCACCACCAGCATTGTTGGCGACACCTTCAACCTGGATCTCGCCCTGTCGGCGCTGGAATCGGAAAATCGCGGCGAAATCATCTCCGCGCCGCGTGTGATCACCGCCAATGCCAAGGAAGCCAAGATCGAGCAGGGCGTGGAAATCCCCTACCTCGAAGCGGCCTCCAGCGGCGCGGCCACGGTCCAGTTCAAGGAAGCCGTGCTCGGGCTGACCGTCACCCCGCAGATCACGCCCGACGAGCGCGTGATCATGGATCTCTACGTCACTCAGGATACCCAGGGCGACACGATCGCCGTGCAGGGCGGCGGCAGCGTGCCGTCGATCAACACCCGCAGCCTGACCACCCAGGTGCTGGTCGATAACGGCGATACGGTGGTGCTCGGCGGCATCTACGAACAAGAGAACCGCAACCAGGCCGATCGGATTCCGATCCTGAGCGAGATTCCGCTGGTCGGCGGCCTGTTCCGTCGCACGCAAAGCCAGCGCGACAAGCGCGAACTGCTGCTGTTCGTCACACCCAAGATACTCAAGGACCAGCTATCGCTCGGCAACTAGCCGCACTGCGGGCCGAATGAGCCGATCGCGGTTACGATTTCAATATTTCTAGGGGGAATACATGTCGGGGAAAACCATTTACCAGCTGCTCGCCGTCACGGCGCTCGCGGCTACGCTCGCCGCCTGCGGCGGCTCCACGTCCGGCGGCGACGACGACAACGGCGGCGGTTCGTCGGGCGGCGGCTCGGGAAGCGGTGGCGGCACCAATGATCCCGGCACGCCCAACTCCAACCCACAAATCGGCTCGATCGACGGCTCGGGTCAGTTCCAGCCGGGTCGTATCGGTGTGGCTGACTCAACGCTACAGGCCGGCCAGAGCACTACGCTGACCGTTCGTCTGCGTAGCACCGATGGCAACAGCCTGAGTGAATCCACACAGGTTTTTTTCTCCTCGCCCTGCACCTCGACGGGCCAGGCCGATATCGCGCCGGCCGTTGCCAGCACCCAAGGGGGCATCGCGACAGCGACTTATACGGCCCTCGGCTGTGTTGGCACTGACACGGTCACGGCACGAACGAGTGTCGACAACACGACATTGACGGCCACTGCTGATATTCAAGCGGAAGCCGCAGAATTTGGCGCAATTGAGTTCGATTCCGTCTCTCAAGCTTTGATTGGCTTGCGCGGCACGGGCGCACTGCCGGAGCAGTCGACGGTCACATTCAGGGTCACGAACAGCACCGGTTCACCTTTGCCAAACCAGACCGTCAGCTTTTCGCTGAATACGAGCGTGGGCGGACTTCGTTTAAGCAACAGCTCGACGAGTACCAATAGCGAAGGGGTTGCAACCACGACCGTTACTTCAGGCACGGTTGCAACGTCTGTACGCGTAACCGCGTCGACCACGAGCACATCAGGCCAGCAGCAAAGCGCTCAATCCAGCGAACTGGCCGTGACGACGGGGCTACCGGACAACGATAGCTTTTCCCTAAGCGCGACGAAGCTGAACATCGAAGCACAGGAATTCGACGGTGTAACAAGCGAGATCACGATTCGCGCGGCAGACCGTTTCAATAACCCGGTTCCGGACGGTACCGCGATCAACTTTAGAACAGAAGGTGGCTCGATCCCCGGCAGCTGCGTTACGCAGGGTGGCTCTTGCAGCGTTACCCTCAGATCGCAGAGCCCCAGGCCAGCAGACGGCCGCGTCACTGTCCTCGCTACCGCCATTGGTGAAGAGTCATTCTCCGACACCTCGCCATCCAACGGCCGTTTCGACGAAGGCGAATTCGACATCGACGACGATCTGCCGGAAGCCTTTGTGGACTATAACGAAAACGGCGTACGCGATAGCAACGAGCCGTCGATAGACTTCAACAACAACGGCAGCTACGACCTTGGCGACGGCAGATTTACCGGGCTGCGATGCCAGCCGGGCGCCAGCGCTTCGGACGAACTCGAGTGCGCCACCGAATCGATCAATGTTCGGGACCAGGTCGTCATCGTCTTCAGCAACAGTAACCAAGTCATCCAGTTCAACCCTGCGTCAATCAGCCTGGATAGTGGCAATGTGCTGGTAAGTGTTTCTGTGGGCGGCCCCGACGGCCGGGTGCCACCGGCCGAAACGCAAATCCAGGCGACGACATCGGCCGGATCGATCGTCGGCCCTTCGAGTTATACTGTTCGCAGCACCTCGGCACGAGGGCCATTTATTGCGACCTTCGAGCTCGAGCCGGCAGACAATTTGAACGAA
>NZ_CAXGSH010000045.1:0-29907 GCF_964012375.1 uncultured Salinisphaera sp. | reverse complement strand
TCACGCTGTCGTCGGCGAGGATCTCCAGCGTGTCGTCGTGGGCTTGTAGGGACAGTGGGCCGTTGGCGGCCACGGCCTGGGCGCCGCCGTCGTGGGTGTAGAGGCTGGTCGTTCCACCGGCCACGCTGCTGTAGGTCGCGCCGGCCGTATGCTGGGTTTCACCCTGGGTGGTGACATGGGTGTTCTGGCCGGCATAGTGCAGCTGCGATGCGGGCGTGGTGAAGGCGACGGTACTCGGGCTGTCGACGAACACGAAGGGTTTGGCGAAGCGTTCGGCCGGGTCGCCGCCGTCGCGTTGTCCGGCTGCGGGCTTGCGGTGATCCTGGCCACCGACCGGGCCGGTATAGACGCCGTCGGCGTCTGGATCGATCGCCTGGGTGAAGTCGGCCTGGGCGCGGTTGGCGTTCAAGCCCGCGGCGCTCTGTGCGCTGGCCGCATCCGACAGGCTCGTCGCACGCTCTTGGGCGGCCTTGAGCTGGCCGACCGCTTCGGTGACGTCCTGGGCGGTGGATGTGGCGCGTGAACGCGCGCTGCTGGACACGAGCAGCCCTTCGGGCGCGCGCAGCGCGGCCCAGCCGGCGGTTTTGAGCTCGGCGCCCTGGCCGCGATAGGCGCCGCGGTGGGCGCCTTGTTGATCGATCAGATACCCCAGATTGAGGGCGCTGTCGGCCTGGGTGGTGGCCAGCCGGGTTCTGAGCTGTCCCGGGGCATCGTCATGCACCCATTGGTTATGGCCGCTGCCATCCAGGGCCTGATTATGGGTGCCGGATAGGGTGCCGGGATGGTTGGCGGCGCTGTTCGCGCCGGCGGCGAAGGGCGGCGCGTCGCTGCCGTTATAGAACTGGCCGGTAATGATCGGCTGATCGAAATCGCCGTCGAGAAAATCCACCAGTACTTCGCTGCCGATACGCGGGGTGAAGTGATCCCCCCAGTTGGGCCCGGCCAGGCCTTCGGCCACCCGCACCCAGGTGCCGGCACGTTCGTCGCCGGGGGCATTGCCTTGGGGGGTCGCACTGCTGTGGGTTTCGCGCAGGCCACCCGGTGTGGGTTGCTCGCCGCGTTGCCAGGGGAACTGGATCTTGACGCTGTGATCGCGGCTGCTGGTGAGCGTTTCATCGGCCACGCCGACAACGAGTGCGCTCTCCGGGCCGGCGGCTTCGGGCGCGGCGATGAAGGTGGGCACCACGGCCGTGGTGTCCGGCACGCATACGAAGGCATTGCGATAGCTGCCGAATTCGATATCGGTGGTGCCCAGCAGATGGGCGAGATGGGCACCGAGATTGTTGGCGGCGCGATGCTCGACCGCGCAGAGCACATAGCGCCCATCATCGCTGGCATGGTCGGTGAGCGTGAACGCACAGCCGGCGGCGAGTTGCCGGGCACTGGCACGGCCCGAGGCGCTGATGGACTTCAGACGCGCAGCGGCGAGGGCGTTGTCGACGCTTTGGCTGATGCCGGCGTCATCCTGATGGCGCCAGCTGCTGCGACTGCCGTCGTAGAGCTCCAGCGCCGGCAGATCGGGGGCGGCATGCTCGGCCTGGGCGGCATGGGCCTTGAGCTTGAAGGCGTCCCAGGCCGAGAGCGTGGCGGTATTGGGCGCCAGGGCCCGCCGGGCACTGAACGTGGTGATGGCGTCTTCGGTTTCGGCGGCGGAAATACGATGAAAACGGATCGCGGCCGGCTCGACGTCGGGCGCATCGGCCTGGCGATCGAAAATACGCAGCTGCGGGCCGTGACTCGCACCGTGTTCGGTATCGGCGGCCGAGGCGCTCGGGTCGTGGCGAAAATGAAAGCTCAGGCCTTCTTCGGCGAGCAGACGCTCGACGAAGGCGAGATCGGTTTCGCGGTACTGGGTACAGCGGGGGCGCTTGGCCAAAGACTGGCTGACATCGACGCTGTAATCGGCCTGGGGATAGTCGGCAAAGATACGTTCGATGATTTCGAGGGCGTCGAGATCCTGAAAGACGAGGCAGTTGCGTCGACGCGAGAGAAACGAAAGCCAGGGCTGCAGATGCAGCCGGTAGCGGGCCAGCCCGCCATCGGCGCCCATAAACCCGGCCTGGGTGATATAACCGTGCCAGGCACGGGCGGGCCCACTGGCCTGGGCCAGACGCAGGGTCATAGGCTGGCCGATGAGGGATTTGAGTTCGAAATGGGCCGACGGGGCGGTACAGTCGATGACGAACTCGAAGCATTCGCTGATGGCTTCGCGCCCGTGTATGCGTTCGACTACGAACGCGTCTTCGCCCAGCGGTGTTTCTACCGCCAGCAGGCGGCCGTGCTGGCTGTAGACGGCCTGGAAGGCCTGGCGGATTTTGCTGATGGCTAGATCGGACTGTGCCATATGATTACCTGCCGGTGTCTAGGGCAGCGTTATAGTCAAGTGGGCGGCCGAAGGCGGCAGCTGTACGACATCGTTGTACTGGGCAAGCCGGTGCTCACTGCTGTTCGACAAGCTCGCGTTGAGGCCCACCAGCGCCACCGCGCCCACGAGCGCGCAGACGCTGGCAACCACCCAGGCCGGCACTTCGCGCTTGAGCGTATGAGCGACCGAGTCCGGCGGTTCCCAGTGCGGCGCGAAACCCGCGCGCCGGCCCTTCATGTTGGCAATTTCGTCGCCGAGCCGGGCGGTGAGATAGCCCAGCTTTTCCGATCCCTCAAGCGCGAACTTGCCCTTGAAGCCGAGCAGTAGGCACATATAGAACACTTCCAGTGCCTCAATGCGGGAGCGGCCCTGGGCGCGTAATTCCTCGAGGCGGTCGAAGAAATGTTCGCCGGCCAGCTGGTCGCCGAAAAGCTCGAGCTGCAGCGGGCGTCGGCCCCATTCGTCGCGAATATCCGCGGCTTCGGCAAGAACGGTTTCATCGACCGCGGCACAGAAGGCGTATTTCGCCGCGTAGATATCCTCGGTGGATTTGCCCAGCTTCTTGGCGGAGCGTTCGAACTCGTCAAGATAGCGTTCGACCGCATTTGCGAACGCGGCGGCGTCCTGCGGCAACTGGCCATTGCGCAGCGCGAAAAGCAGATAGAAACCGTTATATAAAAGATCGACCAGCGTTTTGTTGCCGTCGTGCTCCACCCCGGGATACGCCGTATCCGGGCTGGAGCTCTCGCTGTTGAACATGCTGGGTCGGTTGCTGTTGGCTGATGTATTCATGGCGTGACCGCGATTAGCTCGAGCTTGAGGTCGGACACCCCGTTGGGCACATAGATCATCACGGAACCGGCCTTGAGCATGCGCTCATACAGCGGGCCCTGGGCCTGAAGCGCGAAGTAGTATTGGCCGCTGCGCACTGGCACGGCTGCGGGCGCCTGCGGGGTATGCACGAGTTTGACACCGGGCAACGCCGAGAGCACGCATTTTTCGACGTCGTCCGGCGCGCCGACCTTGAAGCGTACGGGCACCACGTCGATGAGTTCGGTGGCGGGCATGTCGGCGCCCACCGATAGATACAGTTCCGTACGTTCGTCGATTCGATCGGAAGCGAGCTGGCCCAGATAGTACGAAGGCCGCTGCTCGGTGAGCGCGATCTTGAAATAGCGCTCGGAAATAACCGCTTCCAGAAGCTCCCGATTGATACGCATGAGTGCGTCGAAACACGGCCCAGGATCATCGTGGCTATACGCCGGCAGATCATTCAGCGTATAGACCTTCGAAAAAGTCATCAGCGAGCCGGCAAGCTCGAGCATCTGCTGGTAGAGACGCTCCGGGTAGAGCCCCGGATGGTGCAGAAAATGCGAAAGCCGCGCGAATGAAGTGCTTGCCGTGTGCAACAGCCAGAAGGAGGCGATGTCGCCGGATCTGAACTCGATCACATGTTTGCTGGGCTCGCGGTGATGGCCATACAGCGCTTCGACCTTGGCCTGTAACGCGTCGAGCAGGCTGCGCAACTGCTGTTGCAGCAGCGGCGACGCCTCGATGTTAAGACAGGGTGGCATGAAGCTCTTGTCGAGTTCGAAACCGCCGGTCGAGGCACGTTCGACCCGTGCGATCGGCAGACAGATGAACTCGTCGCGGGGTTTGTCGTCGGTGAGCAGGCGCACCGACTTACCCAGAAACGCGATCTCCGCCTCGCTCGCGTCGGTGAACAAATCGGCGGTCTGCGCAGTTGTCTTCACGTAGCGTGACAGCCCATTGCCGTCGGCGCCGAGATTGCCGCCGTGATTCTTGAAGCGGGGAATGGCCGCATGGATGACCACGCTCGACGTATTATCGGGCAGGGCGTCGAGGCCGATGGCCTCCGGCAGGGGATCGCTGTCGGGTGCGTTCACCGTTTCCCCGTCGGGAAAGATCGCCGACAACGATTCCAGCCGGAATACGCCGTTGCGAAGCGCGCCAACGTCGACACGGCTGGCGCGGATCCCCCAGGCGTAAGGGTGCAGATCCGCCATGACCTCGCGCACGCGCCCGTCATGGAATGCATCCTGACGCTGGAAGTGCTGCGGCCTCAGGAAAAGGCCTTCGCCCCACAAAACACGTCTGTTTCCGTTCATCAATCACTCATTCCGTTGATCGTGGCACACGGCCCATGCAGCAGGGCGCGGCAACCGGCCGGCGACACGCCGGTCCGTGTCGCACTTGCGTCCTGGCAGACTAATTCATTCATGCGTCATTCTTTTTAAACAGGCCGCGGGGCGCTGGCGCCTAGTCGTCGCAGTGGACGTTCGAGAGGCGCCGCAGCGAATATTCCGGCGCGTTTACAACGCTGCCGCTCGTAATGGTCATCGCGCAGGCATGCAAGCCGGCGACGACCGGTTCAGCCTTTTCGGGCGTCAGATCGAAGGCGAAGCGCCAACGTTCCGGCGCAGGATTGCGAAACAGCGCAACCACGCCGAGATAGGTGCCTGCCGGTAGCTGCGGGACCTGCGTTTCGTAAGTCTGCGACGGTACCAGCAGGGTTTCGCGCGTTTCTATGAGGTCGTCTCCCAGCAGCTCGCGGGTTCGATCGTCGTCTAGAAACGTGTCGTAATCTGCCTGTTCGAATGCGTTGGTGTCTTTGAGCACATAGAGCTTGACCAGCAAGGCAAGCGGGTCGCCGTACTCACTCAGGTTCATGTTGCCGCCCGCGAACAGTTTCAGGCTTATTCTAGGCTGGTCGCCCTCACTGCTGAATTTGCCGATCGGTTCCGGTGCCTTCTTCGTATTATCACCGCCGGAAAGCAGGCTGCATCCGGATACCGATAGCAATAAGATTGCAAACAATGAAGTGAGTACGCAGTAAAACAGCGTTTCGTTATTCCCGTGTTTTGCCATTAAATTCTGTTTTCGTTGAAAATCGTTGAAATGATAATAACAGTGTCGTGCACTGGTGAAAAAAAGTGTTATTGTTATACACAGACGTTTTACCATGTGTCGAGAATACTCGCCACGAGAGGCACTTAAGGTTTGCAGCTGCAAATGAATGGATATATGGGGATCGGTCCGGGGGTGCGGTTGGTTTCGATTGCCGGGATGCTTGTCGCGGCATCGGTGCTTTCGGGTTGTGCAACCTCCGGGAAGGGCGATATCGATGCCGCGCCCAAGTCCGAGCAGGCGCTGCTCGCCGAGGCGAGCGAGGCGCGGGACAGCGGCAGGGACGACGCCGCGGTTGAACTGCTGCGCCAAGCTGCGGAGCGCAATCCGGTGTCGGTTACGCCCTGGTTGAACATCGCGCAGATCCGCTTCGATGCCAACAGCTACGACACCGCGATCGTGGCGGCAGAAGAAGCCGTGAATCGCGAGCCGTCCAATCTGGAAGCGAACAGCATCATTATCGTCAGCAGTCTTCGGCTGGCAGAGCGCGCGATCAAAGCGCTACGCGCGGACAGCAAGCTCGAAGGCTCGGTTCGCAGCGAGGCCCAGGCGCTGGCACAGCAGCTGCGCGAAACGCTCGGCGAAGATGTGCTTGTAGGCGATAGCACGCCGCGGCGACGTAGTGCCCCGCGGCGCGCTCGTAGGGCGGCCGCGGCGTCTTCTTCCGGCGCTTCTTCATCAAACAGTAAAAAATCGTCTTCATCATCTGGCGGGGCCTCCACGCCCGCCGGTCCGGATAATCAGGGCTCGAGCGGCGGCTCGCTCGATCCGTTCGAGTCGCTCCAGACGTTACCGCAATAGGGGTCTCGCCATGGCTAAAAATGAAAGTGTGCAGAAACGACTGCAGAAGGTTCGTCCGCCGCGCGTCCAGCTGACGTACGACGTCGAAAAGGGCGATGCGATCGAAGAAAAGGAGCTGCCTTTTGTGGTTGGCGCGGTCGGTGATTTCCGTGGCCAGTCGGAAGTGGAGCAGCCCAAGCTTCGTGATCGCAAGTTCATTTCCGTCGATCGCGACAACCTCGACGAGGTTATGAGTGGGCTGGCGCCGCGGGCGGCTTATCGCGTGCGCAACCGCCTTTCCGACGAGGGCGGCGAGTTCGGCGTCGATATGACCTTCAAGAGCATGGACGACTTCTCGCCCGAGTCGGTAGTCGAGCAGGTCGAGCCGCTCAAGCAGTTGGTGGATGCGCGCCGCAAGCTTGCGGATCTTCGCAACAAGCTCGCCGGCAACGAGAAGCTCGAAGACATGCTCGCCGAGGTGCTGAGCAATACCGAGCAGCTCGAGGCTCTGAAAAAATCGGCAGCGTCGGCCGACGACAAAGCCGACGATGATCGAGGAGAAAGTTAAGAATGGCCAACGCCCAAAGTAACGAATCCAAGGCCGACGCGACCCAGACCGAAGAGGTCAACCTTCTCGACAAGATCGTCGACGAAAGCCGCGTCGCCAAGTCGGACTCCGAGCATGCGCGAGCGCGCGACATCATTTCGGAGCTGGTGGATAACGTCATGAATGGCACCGTGGTTGTGTCCGACAACCTCGGGGCCACGCTCGACGCCCGTATTGCCGAACTTGACGCGCTTATTTCGGATCAGCTCAGCGAAGTCATGCACGCGCCCGAGTTCAAGAAGCTCGAGAGCAGCTGGCGCGGCCTCGATTACATGGTGTCTCAAACCACCACCGGCTCGATGATCAAGATCCGCATGATGTCCGCGACCAAGCGCGAGCTTGTCAAGGACTTCAAGGCTGCTATTGAGTTCGACCAGAGCGCGATGTTCAAGAAGGTCTACGAAGAAGAATTCGGCACCTTCGGCGGTTCCGCGTTCGGCGCCATCATCGGCGATTTCGAGATCAGTCGTCAGCCCGAGGACATGCATTTCCTCGAGCAGATGTCGCATGTCGCGGCGGCCGCGCATGCACCGTTCATCTCGGCAGCTGCGCCGGAGCTTTTCGGCTTCGATTCGTATACCGAGATGAGCAAGCCGCGCGATCTGGCCAAAATCTTCGACACGGTGGAATACACCAAGTGGAAGTCGTTCCGGGAGTCGGAAGACTCGCGCTATGTGGGGCTTACCCTGCCGCGTTTTCTGGGGCGCCTGCCTTACAACCCCAAGGACGGCACCACGGTCGACGGTTTCAACTTCGTCGAAGACGTCGATGGCAAGGATCACGACAAGTATCTGTGGTGCAACACGGCCTATGCTTTCGGTGCCCGGCTGACGGCGGCGTTCGAAGACTTTGGCTGGTGCGCGGCCATTCGCGGCGTCGAAGGTGGCGGTCTGGTGGAAGACCTGCCCACGCATACCTTCAAGACCGACGATGGCGAGATCGCGCTCAAGTGTCCGACGGAAATATCCATTACCGATCGGCGCGAGAAGGAACTGAGCGATCTGGGCCTCATTCCGCTGGTGCATTGCAAGAATACCGATTACGCGGCCTTCTTCGGCGCGCAGTCGGTACAAAAGCCCAAGAAATACAACACCGATGCAGCCAACGCCAACGCAGTGCTTTCGGCGCAGCTGCAGTACATCTTCGCCGTTTCGAGGGTTTCTCACTACCTCAAGGCGATGATGCGAGACAAGGTGGGTAGTTTTGCCTCGGCGGGCAACGTCGAGGACTTCCTGAACAACTGGATCACCCAGTACGTATTGCTAGACGATAATGCGACGCAGGAGGCCAAGGCCCAGTTCCCGCTGCGGGAAGCGTCGATCAAAGTGTCCGAGATCCCGGGGCGCCCGGGCTCTTATAGGGCGGCGGCCTTTCTCAGGCCACATTTCCAACTAGACGAACTGTCGGTATCACTTCGGTTGGTAGCTGAATTGCCCGAATCGGCGCGCGCGTCGTAAGTTCCTGTTGGTTATTTGAAACTTAAGACGACATCCTGAAAATTTGGAGGGACCGCAGTGAAGGATATTTATATCAAGTTCGATCGCCCCGGCATCAAGGGCGAATCGCAGGACAAGGACCACAAGGACTGGGTCGAAGCCCATACCTGGCATCACCGGATTCTGCAGCCGAAATCGGCGACGGCATCCAGCGCGGGTGGCCATACCGCCGAGCGTTGCGAACACGAAGACATGATCTTCACGAAAGACATGGACGTCGTGAGCCCGCAGCTTTATCAGGCCTGTTCCGGCGGCACGACCTTCTCCAAGGTCACGATCGAATTCTATCGTGCGGATGGCGAAGGCCAGCGCATCAAGTACATGGAAATCCAGCTCAAGGATGCCATCGTCTCCGATATGGCGCCCTCGGTTGAGGCGGAAGGCATTCCGACCGAAACCATGGCCCTCAAGTACGCTGCCGTACAGTGGAAGTACACGCAGCAGAAGATCGGCGGTGGTGCCGGCGGTAGCTCGCAGGGCGCCTGGAGCCTGACCAAGAACGACAAGACGTTCGCTTCCTGAGCGCAGTCTTGTCGGCGGCCTCGACGTTGCCTCGAACCGGCAGCGTTGAGGCCCGCTTTCGCAACGGCTGCGCGCATCGCGCAGCCGTTGTGTTCCATCCAGGGGAACGTTTAGCCGTGGACGGGCATGCGCATGTCGGCGCGTGTCGGGGCGCCTGCGGCTTGGGTGCGGCGTGCTGCACCATCGGTTATAGCGGGGAATGACGTGACTGGATTCGAACCAAGCCTGTTCGAAAAACTGCTTGACGACGACCCCCGTGCGCCTTCCGCGGGCACGGTTGAGCTGCTCAATATCGAACAGGTCAAGGAGTCGGTGGCCCGTGATCTGGAGGCATTGCTCAATAGCCGCCTCGTGTATTCGCAAGAGCTCCTCAGCGGGTATCCGGAGTGCCAGCGCTCGGTGCTGAATTACGGCCTGAACGATTTCTCCGGCCTCAGCTTGGCCAGTTCCTACGACCGCGGCTACGTGTGTCGTTCCCTGGAAGAGGCCATCAGTAAGCACGAACCGCGGTTGCAGAACGTGCGTGCGTCGCTCGAACTCGACCACGAACTGTCCAGCAAATTGCACTTCGCCATATCCGCTCTGCTAGTGATGTATCCGGCCCAGGAGCCGGTCAGCTTCGATGCAATGCTGCAGCCATCGACGCTTCAGTACACCGTCTCCAAAAGCCGTCGCGCCCTGGTATGAGAGCGGCTTCGCTGACTTTCGCTGTAGCCCACGCAAACGCGGCCAAGCGTCCGCCGCAGCGGTGTGACGGATAAGCCATGGAAGAGTTACTGCCGTTCTACGAGCGTGAGCTCGCCTTCCTGCGCAAGTACGCCAAAGAATTCTCAAGCCGTTATCCGAAGGTGGCGGGCCGGCTGTTGCTGTCTGGCGACGTCAGCCAGGATCCGCACGTTGAACGCCTGATCGAATCCTTCGCGCTGCTCAACGCGCGCGTTGCCAAGAAGATCGAGGACGACTACCCGGAATTTACCGACGCGCTGCTGGAGGTGCTCTATCCGCACTACCTGCGGCCGTTCCCGGCCTGTTCCATCGCCCGGCTGGATATCGGCAGTGCCGCCGGCCAGCTGAGCAAGGCCACGACCATACCCCGCGGCACCGAGCTTCGTTCCGCGCCAGTCAAGAATGTGCCCTGTCGTTTTCGTACCGCCTACGACGTCACGCTCGGGCCGCTCGAGCTGCAGCGCGCGGCGTTCGAGCCGGTGGCACAGCCGCCCCGTGCGGTGCGCACCCCGGCGGACGCCACCGGCCAGATATCGCTGACGTTTCATATCACCTCCGAGCAGGCCAGGGCGGCGACGCTCGGCATCGACGACCTGCGGCTGTTCATCGATGGCGAGCCGTCATTTTCTGCCGCGCTGCGCGATGCCCTGTCCATGTACGCCCTCAAGGCCTATGCCGAGGCTGACCGGCACGGTGAATGGGTTGCGCTGGACGAAATACCGATCAAGCCGGTGGGCTTCGACGAAAGCGAAGGGCTCATCGACTACCCGCGTCGTTCGCATCCCGCTTTTCGGTTGTTGACGGAATTCTTCGCCTTTCCGGACAAGTTCAATTTTGTCGATATCGATTTCGCGGCGCTCATGCGGGCTCTGCCATCGGATACCCGTATCTTTACGCTGCATCTATTGCTCACCGGCGTGCGGTCGGATTCGGGTATTGCCCGTACGCTCGAAGGCCTGAGTGCGGAGAGCCTTCTCACTGGCTGCACGCCGGTGGTGAATCTGTTTCCGCAACGCGGCGAGCCGATACGCGTGAGCGAGACTGCGTCTTCCTACCCCGTGGTTGCGGACGCACGCCGAGCGTATGCCTATGAAGTGGTATCGGTAGAGTCGGTCAAACGCGTTCGCCAGACCCCGCAAGGCGAGTCGGTGACGGTGTTTCGGCCGTTCTATTCGCTCCAGCACGGCGCGGATCCGGAAAGCGCCGGCCATTACTGGGTGATGAGCCGCGACGAGATGGTCGCGCGAACCAGCCCGGGCTACGAATACGAGCTCACGCTGGTCGATCTGAATTTCGAGCCGGTCAAGCCCCATACCGACACGCTCAGCGTGGCTTTGACCTGTACCAATCGCGATCTACCCGAGCGCCTGGCCTACGGCCGGCCGGGCGGCGATCTTACGCTGGAAGGCGGCTCGGTGGTGCAGCGTATCCAGATGCTGCGCAAGCCCTCGCCGGGCAAGCGCTTTGCGCGTGGCCGCCAGGCGCACTGGCGGCTGATTTCGCATCTGGCGCTCGATCATCTATCGCTGGTGCAGGGTGGGCTGGAAACATTCAAGGAAGTGCTGCGCATCTACGATCTGTCGCGATCGGCCATCTCTTCACGCCAGATCGAAGGGATTCTGGCGCTGGACTATCAGCCGACCACGACTTGGCTGTCCCGAGGCAATCATGCGGCGGTTGTCCGCGGGCTCGAAGTCACGCTGACCGTGGATGAGGAGAGCTTTGTCGGTATCGGCGTCAACGTATTCGCCCAGGTTATCGATCGGTTCCTGGGGTTCTATGTCCACGCAAACAGCTTTACCCAGCTGGTGATCGTGTCCGGCCACACCGAGGAGGTCTTGCTGCGATGCCATCCGCGCGGCGGCGATTCAGTGCTGGCATAACGCAATCGCTGCTGGAAGAGCCGTATCGCTACGGCTATTTCCAGGCGGTGCGTCTGCTCGAGCTTTATTTCGCGCGTCGCGATGGGCGCCGCGTGGATTTTGTATCCGAGCGGCTGCGTTTTCGTAACACGCTGTCTCTCGACTTCCCGGCGAGCGAGCTGAAGGAGGCGCTGGCGCTGGCTTTCGACGGCTCGGCGATCGAGGACGAACAACAGCGCAACCACGCCATCGAGGAAGGCGACTTGGCCCAGGTGGCCATCACGCCCGCGTTTTTCGGCCTGCTGGGCACGAACGGGGCCTTGCCGCTGCAATACACCGAGCGCTTGATCGGCCGCGAGATCTACCAGCGCGATCGGGCTGCGCGCGCCTTTCTCGACATTTTCTCCAACCGTAGCGCGGCGCTGTTCTATGCCGCCTGGAAAAAGTACCGCTTGCCGCTGCATTACGAGCTGGACCGGCGCGATCGCGCACTGCCGGTCATGCTGTCGTTTGCCGGCATGGATTTCGATCCGCTCAAGAAGCGGCTTCGCGAAGAGCCCGGCTGTATTCATCAGGAAGCGATCGCCAATTACGCCAGCGCGTTCTGGCGCAAGCCTGCCTCGGCGGCCATGGTGGAACGCGTCGTGGCCGATTATTTCGGCGTCGAGGTGCGGCTGGAACAGTTCGTGGCGCGCTGGTACGACGTGCCGCCCGCCCAGCGCACCTATCTCGGGCAGGCCAACGCCACGCTCGGTGGCGGCGCGCTCTCCGGCGAGCGGGTCATGCAGTGCGATATCTGCGTACGGCTGTGGATCGGGCCGCTAAAGCGTGCGCAGTTCACCGGTCTGCTGCCCGGCGGCGACAGCGCCGAGGCATTGAAGAAACTCCTCCAGGCACTTACCGGCGTACGCCTGGAATACGAAGTCGTACTCATTCTGGCCCCCGAAGAAGTCCGTGGTGCGGCCCTCGACGCCGAGCGCGAAGACGGCCGACTGGGCTGGGATGCCTTTCTTTGCAGTCGCCAGCCTGATGCGCCCCGTGCCGATGCCGGCTATCGAATATGACGTGCGGCCCCGCTCATCTACGACCATGACAGGTTGTGCAGAGCTTCCCTAGTTACTGGCTTGAACTACGAATAAGAACATGGCAACGAATCTCAAGACGCTGATCAGCAAGCTCAACCCGACCTGCCGCCGTGCGGCCGAGCGGGCGGCGGCCATTACGCAGGCGCGCGGCAACTTCGAGGTCGACCTGGAGCATCTGTTCCTGGCCCTGCTCGAGCAGCCGAACAGCGACCTGGTACGCGCGGCGCGAAATAGCCGTATCGACCCGGCCGTGCTCGGCCGCGACCTGGAAGCCGAGGTCGCCCGCTTCAAGACCGGCAATACGCGCACGCCGGTGTTTTCGCGTCATATTCCCACCCTGTTCGAGCACGCCTGGCTGATCGCTTCGCTGGATTCGCAGACGGCGAGCATTCGCAGTGGGCACCTGCTGTTGGCGTTGCTTACCGAATCCGAGCTGTCGCAGTTCGCCTCTCGCGGTTCGGCCGAGTTCGCCCGCTTCAAGGTCGATGAACTCAAGCATGATTTCGACGCGCTAACCGAAGGCTCGCAAGAGGCCGCCGAAAGCCTGCGCCAGACCGGGAGCGAATCGCCTGATACGGCGGCGCATGATCCGGAAACGCTCGCCGGCGAAAAGAAAGGTTCGCGCACGCCCGCGCTCGATCAATACACCAACAACCTCACCGCGGCCGCCCGCGAAGGCCGGATCGATCCGGTGATCGGCCGCGAGTTCGAAATTCGCCAGGTCACCGACATCCTGCTGCGGCGTCGCCAGAACAACCCGATTCTCACCGGCGAGGCCGGCGTGGGCAAAACCGCCGTCGTGGAAGGTCTGGCACTCAAGATCGTCGAGGGCGACGTACCGCCGCCGCTCAAGGACGTGGCCCTGCACGTGCTCGATCTGGGGCTGCTGCAGGCCGGGGCCAGCGTGAAGGGCGAATTCGAGAACCGCCTCAAGGGCGTGATCGACGAGGTCAAGAAAAGCCCCGTGCCGATCATTCTGTTCATCGACGAGGCACACACCATCATCGGCGCGGGCGGCCAGGCCGGGCAGAGCGATGCCGCCAACCTGCTCAAGCCGGCGCTGGCACGCGGCGAACTGCGCACCATCGCCGCCACCACCTGGAGCGAGTACAAGAAGTACTTCGAAAAGGACGCCGCGTTGGCGCGCCGTTTTCAGGTGGTCAAGGTCGACGAGCCCGATGCCGAGCTGGCCGCGGCCATGTTGCGCGGTATCGCCCCGCTCATGGAAGCCCACTTCAACGTGCGTATTCTCGACGAAGCCATCACCGAGGCTGCGCGCCTGTCGCACCGATATATCACCGGTCGCCAGCTGCCGGACAAGGCCGTGAGCGTGCTGGATACCGCCTGTGCCCGCGTTGCGCTCGGCCAGAGCGCGACGCCCGCGCGTATCGAAGACGACAGCAAGCGCCTGGATCGACTGGTGGCTGAAATCGACGCGCTGGAACGCGAAGCGGCGGCCGATGACGGCCATGACGAGCGTTTGGCCGAGCTGTACGAACTGCGCCAGTCCATCGAAGCCAGCCTGGAAGCCGACCGCGAGCGCTGGACCCAGGAACAGGCCCTGGTTCGTCAGATTCAGGACCTGCGCGCCAAGCTCGAAGGCGGCCGCAATAGCGCGCGCGGCGCCGCCGCGGGACACGCCGAGCCCACTGATCCCGCCGCGAGCCAAGCTGATAACGCGCCGCCAGCCGACGCCGCCGACCAAAGCGCCGAAGACCGCCAGACGCTCAAGAATCTGGTGGGCGAACTCGCGGCCCTGCAAGGCGAATCCCCGCTGGTTACCAACCAGGTGGATGCCCACGCGGTGGCCGAGATCGTATCGTCGTGGACGGGTATTCCGCTCGGCAAGATGATCAAGGACGAAATCAATACCGTCCTCGACCTGCAGCGGCTGCTCGAAGCGCGGGTGATCGGCCAGTCGCATGCACTGGCCGCGGTGGCCCAGCGGGTACGCACGGCCCGCGCCGGTCTGGAAGACCCGGGCAAGCCGAAGGGCGTGTTTCTGTTCGTCGGCCCCTCCGGCGTGGGCAAGACGGAAACCGCCCTGGCACTGGCCGATATTCTGTATGGCGGCGAGCGCAAGCTGGTCACCATCAATATGAGCGAATATCAGGAGGCCCACACCGTCTCCGGCCTGAAAGGCTCGCCGCCCGGTTATGTGGGCTACGGCGAGGGCGGGGTGCTGACCGAAGCCGTGCGCCGCAACCCCTATTCCGTGGTGCTGCTCGACGAAGTGGAAAAAGCCCACCCGGACGTCATGGAGCTGTTCTATCAGGTGTTCGACAAGGGCACGATCGACGATGCCGAAGGCCGGCCGATCGATTTCAAGAACACCATCATCATCCTGACCAGCAACGTCGGCTCGGCCACGACCACCAAGGCGTGTTTGAACAAGGCGGCCGATGAAATGCCGGATATCGACAGCCTCGATGCGGCGCTGCGTCCCGAGCTGTACCAGACCTTCAAGCCGGCCCTGCTAGGCCGCCTGAAAGTCGTGCCGTACTACTCGATATCCGACGATGCGCTGGTCGAGATCATCCGGCTCAAGCTGGAGCGGATCGTGGCGCGCGTGGCCGAGAACCACCACGCCAAACTCAAATACAGCAACGCGCTCGTCGAAGCCGTACTCACCCGCTGCACCGAGGTGGACTCCGGCGCGCGCAACGTCGACAACATTCTCACCGGCACGCTGCTGCCCGAGATCGCCGGTGCCGTGCTGTCGCATATGGCAGACGGACAGGCGATTGCCGAGATTCGTGTCGGCGCGAAGAAAAACGGGGAATTTACATACAAGGTGGTGTCGGCCTGAGCCGCATAGTTGTGGGTGCGGCGGCTTGCTCGATGCCCGGAGAATGGCTCGAATGAGTTCCAGGCTATTGAAAACAGGCGGTTAGAGTGCTTAATCGCCTATTGTTGGCATTAGCAGCAAACGAAAATTGGGTTTGGTATGATTTTAGCTCGTACTTTGAATTGTTTGCGTTTGTGGCGACTTGGATAAGCGACCGGGTGCTCTCGGGCCGAAAAGTGCGGGGCTGGAGCGGCATAAGCCCGGATGTATGAGCAACGGCCGATAAAAGACAGGTTCGATACGGCGTGAGGATTCAGGCCGATCTTTATGAAATATCAGTATTTATCGAGTCTTTAGGAGCTTTTGCGCGGTGCCGAAAAGATAAGGACATATCGAGTAGGCACTCTGTACGTTCCGGTGCGGCGGCTGCAGAAGACGACGCAGGCGATGGGCATGAGTTTGATTGAGCGGGGCTGAGTTCATGGCGGATTACACGACGTTGGCTGGGGTTCGATTGTCTGCGGCGGCGCGGCGCTTTGTCGCGGCGGTAAGTCGGGACGTGTCCAAACCGGTGGTCGTGACCAGCGGGGCACGTACCCCGCACAGCCAGGCCCAGGCCATGTACGACAAATTCACGCGCGGCGGTTCGTATCAGGTCTATCGCCAGCGCCGGGCCGCGATGGCGATTCACGAGGCCTTCGTCGTCGGCCGCAAGCAACGCCAGAGCGAGCGCGACATCGTGCGCGCCATGGCCGAGGTGATCGAAAAGCAGATGCGCGCACGCACCTATATTTCAAGGCAGCTGCATCCCACCGCCCTGGAGCTTCGCACGCGTGATTGCAGCCCGAGCGAGCGCGAGGCGTTGGCAAAGGCGTGCCGTGCGCATCGCGCTCGGGTGGTCATTCAGGAACGCCATCCGCCGCATCTGCATGTGCAGTTTTGAGCGCGGGAGGTTGTGATGATGTATCGACGGCAATGGATTGTTGGCCTGCTATTCGCCGCGTTGCTCGGCTGTGCGCACGCACAGCCCGCGCCGGTGCGCTTTAAAAGCGACGGCGGCGTGGTCAGCGTGCGCCTGAGCGGCGACGGCCCCAATCCGCGCTATCTCGCCCTGAATACGCCCGCTGGTTGGCGCTATCTCAATTATCCGCCGGCCGGCGCGCAACTCACGCCGTATACCGCCGATACTCATACACTCACGCTCGAACTCGCCACACAAAAAGCCGTGCGCTACGTCGACGGCCAGCGCGAAACCGTCAAGGCCTTCGCCCAGCCGGGCGACTACCGGCTGGTGTTTGCCGACAACACGGAAACCGAGCCCGAGAACACGCAGGGATTCGCCTGTGCGGTGAGGGTGGAGGCATGAGTCCATACATCATGCGCGCGCTGTTGGGCCTGCCGCGGGTCGTAGACCCGGGTCGCCTGCAGGGCGCGCCACATCATTCCAGAACAGGCCAGTAGACCCGCCAGCCATGAACCCACTCGTCGACATGCTTGCCAACGTGCTGCCCGGCGTCGCCCAGACCGACCGCCTGCTGCGCTTGCACACCCCGCGCAGCGGGGCGGAGCTGCTGCCCGAGCGCGTCGACGGGCTCGAGGCGATCAGCGACGGCGCCGGTTATCGTTTCGAGCTCACCGCTCTCTCGACCGATCCGTTCATTGCTCTGGACGAGCTCATCGGCCAGCCCGTCCTACTGGAGCTGATGACTGCCGAATCCCGCACAGAGCTGCGCCCCTGGCATGGCCACGTCACCGCCTTTGAGCGCATCGGCTCGAACCAGGGCGCGGCCCGTTACCGGCTGGTTATCGAACCCTGGCTGGCATTTCTCGGCTATCGCACCGACAGCTATGTATTCCAGAACGCCAGCCTGATCGATATCGTCGAATCGGTGTTTTCGGACTACGTCGGCCAGGGCGCGCTGGCGCCGGCCTGGCGCTGGGATCTGGCCGATCGCGGTATCTACCCCGAACGTAGCCTTACCACCCAGTATCGCGAAACCGATCTCGCCTTCGTGGAGCGCCTGCTCGCCAGCCAGGGCCTGTACTACTGGTTCGAGCACAGCGGCGATCGATCCGCCGACACGCTCGGCACGCATACGCTGGTCATCGCCGACCACAATAGCGCGTTCCAACCCGAAGACGGCCGGCCGATTCGTTTTCATCGCGCCGACGCCACCGAAACCCAGGACGCCATTCAGCACTGGCGCGCACGCGAACAGCGCCATAGCCCCCAGCTGCGCCTGACCAGCTGGGACTATCGAACCCGCGACATGCGCGCCGTGTCCGCTGCCGGCCCGCAAGGCCCGATCGCGATCGACGCCGAGGACACCCCCGGCCAGTACGCCTATCCCACTCGCGAATACGGCCAGCGCCTCGCCGACATGCAGCGCGAAGCCTGGATCGCATCGCAAAGCGTGATCGACGGCGAAGGCGTCGAACGCCAGCTCGCCCCCGGTACGCGCTTCGTGCTCATCGACCACGCCCGCGGCGACGCACCCAGCCTGTGTACCCGGGTGCACCACCGCATCAAGAACAACCTCGGCGCCGATATCTTCGCCGAAGCCGAACGCCAGCTCGGCGATGCCGAAGCCGCACCGCCGCCCTGGCACGCCCGGGCCGCGCGCGCCGACGGCGGCGTTAACGAACACCCCGAGGTGAACGCACGGTCGCCTGGCGAAAGGGCGGATGAAGACGACGATTTTTACCACAACGCCTTCACCGCGATCCCGGCGGATACCGTCTATCGTCCCGCGCTCACCGACGGCCACGGCCTGCGCCTGCACCCCAAGCCCACGATTCGTCGCACGCAAAGCGCGATCGTCGTCGGCCCGGCAGGCGCACCGCTGCATACCGACCGCGATCACCGCATCAAGGTCCAGTTCCACTGGCAGCGCGGCGCGCGTGCCCACAACCAGCAAGCCCATCCGGCCGGCGACGACAACGCCCCGGCCAGCGATCGGGCCGGCACCTGGGTGCGGCTGAGCACGGCCGTGGCCGGCGCCAACTGGGGCAGCCACTTCATCCCCCGCGTTGGCCAGGAAGTGGTCGTCACTTTTCAGGATGGCGATATCGACCGCCCCGTGGTTACCGGCGCGCTCTACAACGGCCAGGGCGAACAAGACGCCCAGCACAACAGTGTGAGCGGGGCGGTGGGTGCCGTCACCGGCAATGCCCCGGCGTGGTTCGCCGGCCAGGCCGGCGAACATGCCCACCCGGCCGTGTTCTCTGGTCACAAGACCCAGGCCCTATCGACGAGCGGGCAGGGCATCGGCGGCTACAACCAGCTCGTCTTCGATGCCACGCCCAAGCAACTGCGCACCCAGCTGGCCACCACCGAATACGCCACATCGCTCGCCCTGGGTCATCTCAAACACCAGACCGACAACCAGCGCGGCGCCGACCGCGGCCACGGCGCCGAACTGACCACGCAATCCTACGGCAGCCTGCGCGGCGGCCAGGGCGTGCTGCTCACCACCGAAGGCGGGCAAGAACAGCTTCGCGCCGACGGCGCAAAAACCGCTCTCGGCCAGGCCCACGGGCTGATCAAAAGCCTCGCCGAAGCCGCCGACGCCCAACAAGCCACCGTCGAAGGCGACCCCAAACCCGCAGACCGCCCCGCGCTCAACGCCCTCGAAGACACACAAGAATCGATCGCCGCCACCGCCTCCGGCACCGGCAGCAACACCCAAAACGCCGAAGCCGCAATCAAGACCACCCAAGGCGGCACCGGCGACGTCCCCGCCTGGGCGCGCCCGGACCTGATCGCCAGTGCCCCGGCCGGCATCGCCGCACTCACGCCGAAAGACCATATCGTCAGCGCCGGCAAAACGCTCTCTGCCACCGCCGGCGATATCAATATCTCCACACAAAACGACCACGTCGCCGCCGTGGCATTGGGCCTGCGCCTCTACACCCAAGGCCAGGCCGCCGACGGCAACAAACCCAATCAGGAAACCGGCATCGCCCTGCATGCCGCCACCGGCGCCGTGACCGCCCAGGCGCAAAGTGCCAAAGCCAAACTCGCCGCCGACCAGTCCGTCACCATCACCAGCACGCAAGCCGACGTGAACGTCAGCGCCATGAAACACATCCTGCTCACCGCCGCCGGCAGCGGGCTGGAAATAAAGGGCGCGAATATCACGCTGACCGCGCCGGGGGCGGTGACATTCCATGCAGGGCAGCATGTGTTGACCGGACCGGGGAGTGGGGCGCCTGAGCCGCTATCTTTTGCCAAGACGCAACTCGAACCCTGCCCGAAAAAGAACGGGAGCGCGGCGGCAGGCGGCGCATCGTCGATCACGTGAGCTCATGACAAGCCTTGACGTACAAGTACGCGAGTTGGGCGAACAGCTTTCCCACTATGGCCAGTGCTATCTGCTGATTGACCCGTACCTTACCGAGCCGCTAGAAGACACTTTAGCCACGGTGGCCGATGAGGACCGTATTGCCATTCCCATCACCCATCCCGCGCTTACCCCAGACCAGCGACCGCGACTCATTCGGATCCGCGCGTCGAATGTCGAATTGATTCGGGCAAGCGTGCGCGAGTCCTGCCGAGAGCAAGGCGACCCCGAAAATGAGGTGTCGACCGGATGGGCGATCGGCGGTTGGTTGTTCACTCGCGAACCGGCGGAACGCGTCGCTCGTCATCTTGCGGGCGTGATGACGCTTAGAGCCCCCAGCGAACCCAGACCCCGATATATGCGTTGGGCGGATCCACGGGTGTTGGCCTGGCTCTGGCCGGCGCTCGATACGCAACAGCAGGCTCAACTAATCGGCCCGATTGACGCCTGGTGGACGCTCACCCGCAAACCCGAATGGGCGATTTACGAAGCCGTCGATCAGGAGTTGTCAGTTCCAAGCCCTGATGGTTATCTAAGGCTGAGCGCCGCGCAATGGAAGACCGCGGCACGCGGCGAAAACGTGCATGCGCTGGTACGGGCATGGCAACTTATGACTGAGGCATTGCCGGCCGATTACCTGGCGCGCGCTTCACGGCTGATCGAGCAGTGCGAAGCACAGGGACTGACCCGCGCGTCGGATAGTCAGGTGCTCGCCCTATGTTGCCTGCAAGTGCATCCGCGACTGATGGCGCATTCGCGTATCCGTGCCTGTATCGACCAGGCGCGTGTATCCGATATCCCCCTGGCCGATGCGCTGGCATCGATCGAGAATCCGGACGGCTGGCAACGAATCCAAGCCGAGCTGGATGACCCGGCATTCGTACGTTCTACCGAACCCGTTGCGAGTTAAAGCTTATGGCCGTTGTCGACCCGCTGGAAAACGCAAGAAATGCCGTCGCTGCGACGACCCCGCATGCCGGAAACGGCGTGGGCGGCTGCCCGGCCTGCAACAAGGCCGGCCTGCCCATTCTGCTGGTACGGCCCGGGATAGCGGACGCCGAATACGCACGAACGCATGTCGATGCCATCAGACCCCTTTTGAAAGGCACTGCAGACGCCGTGCCGCTACCGACGTCCGGTTATGTGGCGCGTACGCTACGAGAGGGGTTTGTCCACGTCTACTATGCTGCCCCGCAAAGCGCCCAGATCGTGGCGCATGATGGGTGGCAGATATTTCGGGTCAGCGACGGTGGTTATATGACCCCGTACCCGATAACGGACGCGGCCGCGCCTGCTGAGCCAGAAAAGAATGACGCGTTCGCCTGTTCGGCAACGGCCAACTATGGCACCGCGATGCTCTTGTCTATCGCCGACGCGGATCGTGGAGGCCCGGTATGGGTTGGGTTCGCGGATCATGTTTGGAGTCCGGCAGTTCGGGAACATTACGCCGGCGATAGCGGGTTGCGCGACCAACGCATGACGCGCATCAACGCGGCGGACGCATCATGCGAGGCGAGCGTGACGCTCACGCAAGAGTTCGTGGGTGGGCATGTCGTGGATTACGCAGCGCGTCCGGTACAGCGAAACAATCTCCGCGGCAATCCGTACCCGCCATACGAAGCCCGACCCGAGTCGAGCGAAACGCTTCTAGACCGGGCCAACTGGATCATCGAACAAGGTGGAGATAGCGAGCTATCGATCGACAACGCGCTGGTCGTTGGCGTCGCCGACCCGATCGGCGTGACAACTGAAGCGGCAGTGCGGCGCATGAGCCTGACACAAACCGCGCAGGATTGGCTCAACAGCCAAGGCCAGAACGGCCGGTGGAAACTACAAACGGCGCAGACGATCCAGAATATGCTGGATCGTATTGATCGGCAGGAAACCAAACTGCTGCGTTCGTTAGATGACTACCGGGATCTGGAAGGCCAGTACGTGAAGTCGCACGAATTCCAGCAGATGAAAGATGATGGCCGCCTGCCGCCACAGGCCACCTTTGATCGGGCGGAGCGAGGTAACTTCGGCCATATTCGCCTGCCGAGCCAACAAACGCTGGACGAACAAAGCGCCGACCGCAAGGAGAACATCACGGATCAACTGGATCCTGCGTGGTCGAGCTTTCTCAGTCGCTACAACGCGAAAAAAGAAGAAGACAAGCAGTTGCGTATCGCGCTGGATCGGGATCACGACGCGTGGCTGCAAAGCACGATGCGCAAAGTCGCCACCGAGCACGACTACGATACCGCGACCCCCTGTGACGGCACCGCCTATGCCACCGCCGTAGCAAACGTGACATGCTTCGGACCGCAGACGAGCGTCAGTGAAGAAAGCTTTGCCACGATTCTCTCGGCCGATCCGCAGGATACGAACAATCTCATCATGCGGGCGCTGCTGGGCAACCAGCAAAGTCACTTCGAGTGGATCACGGCGCCCGAGCAGCAGCAGTCGGAATATAAGGCCATTGCCACCCTGCTCATGCTCCCACAGCTGGAGGGAGGGCAAGCCGGTAAGGTAACGGAGGCCGCTAGAGCCGGTTTGGCCGGCATCGCTCATCCCTTACTGGGCGTGTTGGGCGCAACCGCCATGGTGCTCAACAAACAGCAAAGCGATTCGCCGATTCTTCGTTTAAGAATCCAGCGTCTAGCTGGCGCAACGGCGAGCCAGAGGCGGGGCAACGAACCGCCAGCCCTCCTTGAAATTCATCTACCTTTGGCGGACCTGATGGCCGCCTGGCGTGCCCAGCGCAACCAACACCTCGAGTCACTTCAAGAGCTGCGTAACGGCGTAAGAACGCATGTCGCGGCAGGCGCGATGGCATTGGCGCTCAGCGAACACCCATCGGCCGCGGAGAAAATGGTCAAGGCCTGGATCTGGACCAATGAGCGACCGGCCGAAATCCAACGGCTGTTCGGCGCTACGAAAGCAGCGGCTAAGAACCGGATTAGTCATTTGAAGCCCGCCTTTTCGAATCTGAATCGCGCTTGGGCAGCAGCGCCGGAAATCCCGATCGACCGGGCCAAGCTATCGCAGCTGTTTACCCAATCAATGACCGCCGCCCGCTCTCCGGACGGTCTGCTCAGCACAAGCGTTGCCATCTATGATTTCTATTCGCTGATCGAAGGCCTGGATTCGCTGGAAACGCTAAGTGGGCAAGAGCGTGAAGAGGCACTGTTTAAGATAAGCGCGGCGGCACTGAACGTCGGTGGTGGCGTACTGGACATTAGCGGGCGTGTGAGTCAGGCCTGGGCGAAGCAGGCGACGAAAGGGGCTGGAGAAGCGGCCTTGAAGCGGGCGAGTGTTGCGAGTGGCAGGTTGATCGCAGGTGGGACAGGGATATTTGCCGTCGCGGCGATGGTCGCTACTTTCGAATCTGGGTTATCCGCCTATTCAGCTTTTCAGAATTCGGACACAGATTATGGTGTTGCCGAGATTTTGATGACGCTGATTAACGCTGCCTCGGTTGTAGCGTTGGGTGCTGTTGCCGCCGGTACCGCAGGCTTCTCGCTATTGAGTGTTTCAGCCGGCACACTGATTGCCGTGGGATCGCTGATAGCGTTCGGTTTGGTGCTTGCCATATTCGCGATTGGCTATTGGGCGGCGTTTGCCAAGGATGACGCGATAGCGAATTGGGCTAAGCGCTGCATCTGGGGCGACGTCGGCGTCGAGAAGTACGGTACACAAAAGGCCGAAGTCTTCGCGCTGAACAAAGTGTTCCTGCTTCTAACTGGGACGTTACATATCCGTACCGATCCCGGTTCAGTATCTGCCATGCCGGCAGGCCCAGACAGGCGGCGTGAACAGGTCAAATTAACTTTGCAGTTCCCGAACAGCAGCCAGCGCGTTTGGGGCTATGTCATCAGTGGCATCAACGAAGCCGGTCAGCGCGTGTTGTTAGCATCGCACAAGCACGGTCAGCTCCAATTTGAACACTCGTGGCCTTGCGTGGTCAGCGCGCCCGGTAGTGAGGTTGAACCCGAAGTAAAAGACGACGTATTCAGACAAACTGTCGCTTTCCCGCACGACAGCCTGAACAATATCGAAGCGGTCGTCGTGGTGTACGCAAATGCGACCGCGACGCAGCCCCTCTATAGACAGACCATAAAGGCAGAACATGTCGCTTTCGGCTACTAACGATACGGGGGACGGGCGTTGCCTCGTTGACCTGCACCAGGGGGGCGAACCGTATTTCGAACTACCAGACAATGTGCCCGCATGGCAAAAAGTAATGCGGCAAAGACCTCACCGGGTCGTCGACGATACAAAACAATGCGCTCACGAAATGCCCATGACCTGGGGCAATCTCAAACGTGTGTATCCGGATGCGATCGAGCTCGGTTCAGATAAAAGCGATGGGGTTTTTTGGAAAGTCTTTTTTTGGTTTTTTATTGTTTTGCTTGTATTGGGGGTGGCGGGGCTGACGACATTTATGGTTTTTATGGCGATATTTGTTATTCCAGGTTTCTATAAGCTAATTGTGATACCCACCTTTATTGTTTCTGCGGCGGGGTTTCTAGTCGTTTCGATGATGTACCGTAGTCTGCCCGCAACGGACATGTACGCAGCCCAACTCTTCAACAGGAAGACCCGCGAAGTTATCTTTGTCACGCGCACGCAGCCTCGGTTTTTCAAGCCAGTCGAAAGAAGCCAACCGGTTTATAAGGTTGAGTCGTGGGATAAAATGCACGTCCGTTCGTACAAGACCCAGATCGTCGGCCAGGGCAGTTATCAGACGATGTATCATCTCCAGCTTATATTCGAGGATCCGGACAACCCTCGGTTCGCCGGCAGCACATGCGCCATTGGCGGTGCCAATTATTCAGACGATTATCTGTTTCAGCTCTATGAGTACGTACGGCGGTACATGGAAGAGGGCGCACCGCCTGTAGGCCCTGGCTGTGTCCCCGATGTCGAAAACCCGCCGCCAGCACCGCCGTTCAAGCAGGCCGACATTGAGGCCGCCGGCGGTCGAGCGCTCAGTAACCCCGAAATTCTGGCGATTCTCGATAAGAACGATGTCCGGGTCGCGGAAGACCTTCGTGAAGCGCTCAAAGCTACGACTTAAAGCTAACTAAGGCGTTGCTTAAGGCGATACGAGCCCTTAAGCGTAGCTGCTGAATAGAATTTCGGGCGCCGCTCACCGACGGCCACGGCCTGCGCCTGCACCCCAAGCCCACGATTCGTCGCACGCAAAGCGCGATCGTCGTCGGCCCGGCAGGCGCACCGCTGCATACCGACCGCGATCACCGCATCAAGGTCCAGTTCCACTGGCAGCGCGGCGCGCGTGCCCACAACCAGCAAGCCCATCCGGCCGGCGACGACAACGCCCCGGCCAGCGATCGGGCCGGCACCTGGGTGCGGCTGAGCACGGCCGTGGCCGGCGCCAACTGGGGCAGCCACTTCATCCCCCGCGTTGGCCAGGAAGTGGTCGTCACTTTTCAGGATGGCGATATCGACCGCCCCGTGGTTACCGGCGCGCTCTACAACGGCCAGGGCGAACAAGACGCCCAGCACAACAGTGTGAGCGGGGCGGTGGGTGCCGTCACCGGCAATGCCCCGGCGTGGTTCGCCGGCCAGGCCGGCGAACATGCCCACCCGGCCGTGTTCTCTGGTCACAAGACCCAGGCCCTATCGACGAGCGGGCAGGGCATCGGCGGCTACAATCAGCTCGTCTTCGATGCCACGCCCAAGCAACTGCGTACCCAGCTGGCCACCACCGAATACGCCACATCGCTGGCCCTGGGTCATCTCAAGCACGAGACCGACAACCAGCGCGGCGCCGGCCGCGGCGCCGAGCTGACCACGCAATCCTACGGCAGCCTGCGTGGCGGCCAGGGCGTGTTGCTCACTATTAAAGGTCAGGCGAGAGCAGGTTCATGCCGCCCGTTGGGTCGCTGAACTGGCTAATTGGCGGACGACGACTACGTCTCCGAGATTTTTATCGCGCCCATAAAAAAGCCCCCTAGGGTAAGGGGGCAAGGTGCGAGAAAGGCCGTTAGGCCTTTCGGAGGAGATTCGGTTTCAGCGTGTTTGCTGATGTTGCGTTGCAGTATACCCGGTCTACGACTTTAGTCAAGTATCCGTTCCGGAAAAAATCTGGTTCGGTTTCTATCGGTCCGATTGCTTTTCCTGATCGCTATTATCGGCATCCGCGCCAGTTACTTGCGGCTGTTCGCCGTCTTTTTCTTTGCGCTTGAGGTTGGCCAGGAATTCGCGCCGTACGGTTCGCCAGATCGGGACCTGATACTGCGAGAGCTCGCGCAGGGCGGCGAGCGGGTTGTTAACGTCCAGCAATCGTGCCACACGGTGTTTGAACTGCTGTTGCTGCTCGCTGAAGAACTCCAGCGACAGTTCAAGATAGGAACTCACGGTGCTCTGCATGGAGTCGCCGTAGAAGCGGATGATGTTGCGCAGCACTTCGGTCCGAAAAATCGGGTCGCCGCCTTCTTCCTGCTCGCTGATGACCTGGAGGAGGATGCTGCGGGTAATGTCGTCGCCGCTGCGCTTGTCGATGACGGTGAAGTGTTCGCCCCGGATCACCAGCTGGCGAATATTCTCCAGCGTGATGTAGCGGCTGACTTCCGTATCGTAGAGTCGTCGGTTCGGATACTTCTTGATGATGCGCGTGTTGTCAGTCATCCCGTGCCCCGTCATACAAAGAAATAGCGCAGCGCGCAGCTTGCTGCATCGCGGCAATACGATTGTGCCAGATCGGCGCGTGCAAACGTAGGGCGTTGAGTCGGCGGCAATAAAAACGCCCGCGCGGGGCGGGCGTTTCGGGCCGGTGCGACGGGTGTGTCAGCGGCCGAGCTGGCGCTCGCGGATTTCGTCGAGGCTCTTGCAGTCCACGCACAGGGTCGCGGTCGGCCGGGCTTCCAGGCGCCGGATACCGATTTCCGTACCGCAGGTATCGCAGAAACCGTATTCATCGCGATCGACGCGGGAGATGCCCTGGTCGATCTTGCGAATGAGCTTGCGCTCGCGGTCGCGGGTACGAAGTTCAAGGCTGAACTCCGATTCCTGGCTGGCACGGTCGGTCGGGTCGGGAAAGTTCGCCGCCTCGTCCTTCATGTGATGCATGGTGCGATCGACTTCTTCCATGAGCTCCCGTTTCCAGTTCATCAGGATTCGGCGGAAGTGATCGCGCTGCGCCTCATTCATATACTCTTCACCCTCTTTCGGGGTGTAAGGCGTAAATTGCTGAGGCGCCTCGAGTTTCGATTCTTTCTGAGTTGCAGGCATGCGGCCCTCGGGTCAGATAACAGCGCGTACGTTTAGCATGCTGGAGTACGGCCGTGCAACGATTTTCTTGAGCGGCGTGCGATCCTGGCACGGTTCTGGCAGACTTGCGCCTCTCGCAAACTCCGGCCGTCTCCGGCTTTTTGTCCATGACGCTTGGCGCGCTGCTATTCGATGTCGACGGCACTCTGGCCGATACCGAACCCGAGGGCCATCTGCCGGCCTACAACCGGGCGTTCAAGGAGCACGGTCTGGACTGGCGCTGGACCAAGACGCTCTATCGCAAGCTGCTTCTGATTTCCGGCGGCCGCGAACGCATCAATCACTACCTCGACAGTTACGAGCCCGAACTGGGCCCGAACGACGAGCGCGTGCGCGAGGACCGCGACAACTGGGTCGCGGAGCTGCACCAGAGCAAGTCGCGCTATTTCCGCGACCGCTTGCGCAAGGGGCGGGTGCCGCTTCGGGCTGGCGTGGAACGCCTGATTCGCGAAGCGGGCGAGTCGGGTCTGCGTATCGCCATCGTGACCAATGCCACCCGAGCGACACTCGAGCCGTTCCTGGCCTATGCGCTGGGCGACGAGTTGTTGGCCTATATCGAACTGACCGTATGCGGTGACGAGGTCGACAATAAAAAGCCCGCGCCCGACGTTTACCGTATGGCCTGTGAGCGCCTGGGTTGTGCGCCCGCCGAGTGTATTGCCATCGAGGACTCGAATGCAGGCGTAAGGGCGGCCCATGGCGCGCACGTGCCCGCGTTGGTCACCGTGAATGCCGATACCCGCGATCAGGTCTTCGACAGCGCCGCGGCGGTGCTGGATTCGCTGGGCGAACCGGATCTGCCGGTGACCATTCTCAAATCCCCCGGCTTTGATTTCGACTACGTCAATCTGGACGTGCTGCGGCGCATCAACGGCGAAGCGGCGCCGGCGTCTGCCGATTAATCGCCGCGTTTGACCGGGGCGGTACCGCCGCTCGGGTGACACTCCAGATACAGCAGCGTGGCGCCGACCACGGCGGCCGGCATCACCACGAGATTGGCCAGCGGCAGCGCGGTCATGAACGTCACCAGGCTGCCAAAGCCCAGGTGGCGCCAGCGCCGCGCGCGCATGCGCAGGATCTTGTCGTCGAAACGCAGCCCGCGGTTGGCCATGGGCTGGTCCAGATACTCGAACGAGAGCATGAAGGCACCGAACACGAACCACATCGGCGCGATGGCCAGATTCGCCCCCGGTATGAAGAACAGGGCAAGGCTCACAATGCCCAACATCAGCGCGCGGCCCAGGTAATAGCGTAGCCGCCGCAGCTCGCCGAACAGGCCGTCGGCCATTTCGCCGGCCAGGCTCATACCCGATTCGGGCGCCTGGCCAGTCACCAGCTTTTCCACCTGGGCCGACAGCAGGCCGTTGAAGGGGCTGGCAATCAGATTGGCGAGCAGGGTGAAGATATAGCAGAACGCCAGCGTTGCCAGCAGCACGCCGATCCACCACAGCAGGGTCTCCAGCCACGCGAGCCAGTCCGGCAGGCCGGATAGCCAGGCATGCAGCCAGCTGTCGAGCTGCCAGCCGAGCAACGAAACCAGGCCGGCGATGAGCACGATATTGATGAGGATAGGAATCACGACGTAGCGGCGCAGTGACGGTTCGCCCAGCATGCGAAACCCTCGCAGCAGATAGGACGGGCCGGCGCTGAATTCGGTAATCGGATTCATCGTACGTTCGGGTAGCTCGACTAGAATTTGGGCAATTCGACGCGCGCCGGCGTCCACTCGGACGGTCGCGCGGCTTCGAAGCATGAGTGTAGAACAACCCAGGGAAAACCCATGAACAATCCGAGCTTGCGATGGTTTGCCGTACTGCTGTGCTGTATGACGCTGGCGCTGAGCGCCTGCTCCCAGGACGACAGCGATCAGGCCCAGGCCCAGCTCGAACAGGCGAACGCCGAACTCGAGGCAGCCCAGGCGAAGGTCGACGCCGCCGAAAAGGCCCAGGCCGAAGCGAAGGCGCGCGAAGATAAAGCGGCGGCGGAAAAAGAGGTCGCCGAAGCCAAGACCGAAAAACGCGAAGCCGCAGAGCGCCAGACGCAGGCGGCCAAGAAGTCGGATAGCGCCACCCAGCAAGCCCGTGCCGAGGCCCGCGAAGAGGCCAAGAGCAACGAGCAGCCGGTCTGCGGTGATTGCGGCACGGTCAGCTCGATCACGCCGGTCACCACCAACGGCGACCCGAGCCTGATTGGCAGCGTCGCCGGTGGCGTGGCCGGCGCCGTGGTCGGCAGCCAGATCGGCAGCGGCTCGGGCAAGACCATCGCCCAGGTCGCGGGCACCCTCGGCGGCGTGTTCGCGGGTCGCGAAGTGGAAAAGCGCATCAAGCGCAAGACCATCTACCAGGTGGCCGTGGCCATGGACGCCGGCGGCTCACGCACTGTGAGCGTGGATACGGCGGATAGCATCAGCCCCGGAACCCGCGTACGCGTTCAGGGCAACAGCCTGATTCTGATGCGCTAGACCTGTCGCCTCTGCCGGTGCCGCCAAGTTTGGCACCGGCAGGGCGTCGATCGCTTCAGGGCAGATGCACCGGCGTGCCGGGGTGCCAATTGTCGGCCCGGTGATCGACGATCACGCTGGTATCGATACCGCCACGCATCCAGAATTCGGCGTGCAGGCGCATGAAGCGCGGCTGGGTCGCGGCTACCAAGTCTTCCAGGATCTGGTTGGTCACGGCCTCGTGAAAGGCGCCTTCATCGCGGTAAGACCACACATAGAGCTTGAGCGATTTCAGCTCCACGCAGCTCGCCTCCGGCACATACTCCAGATACAGCGTCGCAAAGTCGGGCTGGCCGGTCTTCGGACACAGGCAGGTGAATTCCGGAATACGCATACGAATGGTGTAATCGCGCTCCGGGCTCGGGTTGGGAAAGGTTTCGAGATCGCGGCTCGGTTGGGTCGACATCGGTTCTCCGTCGTGCGCGCTTTGGTCGCTAACAAGTGGGCTAAGGAAGCTCTGCACAACCTGTCGCGGTCGCGCCGGCGTGCTTTGCGCGCGATTGACAAGGAAGTGAGAGCGTAGCGTGCTTGGTGCACGCTAGCGAACACTGACGCCGATCAAGCGTGCGCAAAGCCGGCGGCCCCGAAGGGGTTCGGCCTCACAGACGCCGCGACTGCGTTGCCAGG
>NZ_CAXGSH010000044.1:0-30169 GCF_964012375.1 uncultured Salinisphaera sp. | reverse complement strand
CGCCATGGTTTAACTACCTTGACCGGCCCAAAGGCCGGATTGTGCGTTCAAGAAGCGAGCGATCGAAGCGACAAAACCTCGATCGCCCGGCGCGAGTCATGAGGCTGCAAGACAAGGCGCCGCGAGCGCGGTGTAGCAACGCTACATAAGCGAGCGGCAACGCCGTATTGCAGTCTCATGGCCGCGGCCTCCTATAGAAGCAACGTACGAAGATCAGAGAGTTTCTCGCTGATAAAGCCGGTAATCCGTGCCGCCTTGGCCCCGTCGATCACGCGGTGATCGTAGGAGAACGACAGCGGCAGAATCAGGCGCGGCTCGAACTCGCTGCCGTTCCAGACCGGCTGCCAGCTGTGCTTGGACACGCCCAGAATGCCGACCTCGGGCGAGTTCACGATCGGCGTGAACGCGGTACCGCCGACGCCGCCGAGACTCGAGATCGAGAAGCAGGCGCCTTTCATGTCGTCGCCCTTGATCTTGCCGTCGCGAGCCCGGCCGGACACATCGTCCAGATCGCGGGCGATCTCGTAGATGCCTTTCTTGTCGACATCCTTGATCACCGGCATGAGCAGGCCGTTGGGTGTATCCACCGCCACGGCGATGTTCACGTACTTCTTGTGGACCAGCGATTCGCCGTCGGCCGTGAGCGAACTGTTGAGGTCCGGGAAGGCCTTGAGCGCGGCCGCCGAGGCCTTGAGCAAAAAGGCCAGCGGCGTGAGCTTGACCCCATCGGCCTTCGCCTTTTCCTTGTTCGCCTGGCGGAATTCCTCCAGATCGGTGATATCGGCGTTGTCGAACTGGGTGACATGCGGAATGAGCAGCCAGTTCTTGTGGACCGCCTTGGCCGAGATCTTGCGGATACGCTCCAGCGGGACGGTTTCGACTTCGCCGAACTGGCTGAAATCGATATCCGGCTGGGCGGGCACGCCGCCACCACCGCCGGCCGGTGCCGCCGCAGATGCGCCGCCGCCGCTCTGTGCCTGCGACAGGGCCTTCTTCACATAGGACTGCACGTCCTCGAAGGTGATCCGGCCCTTGCGGCCCGAGCCGTCCACGCGGCCGAGATCGGCGCCGAGTTCACGCGCGTACTTGCGCACGCTCGGCGAGGCGTGAGCCTTGCCGAAGCGTTCTTCGTCGACGTTGTCGAGCTTGGAGGAATCGCCGCTGTCGTCCTTGGGCATCTGCTTGTTCGACGCCGGCTCTTTCTTCGACGACTTGTCTTCGGACTTCTTCTTGTCCGCCTTGTCGTCTTTCTTCTTTTCGGACTTTTCGTCCTTCTTGGCGCGGTCGTCATCGCCGGATTTCTTGCTCGACGCCTTGTCCTGCTTGGACGACTGCTTCTTGTCGCCGCCCGAGGACTGGCCGCCGGCTTTTTCCAGCATCGCGATGACATCGCCTTCGGAGACGGTATCGCCTTCCGAAACCTTCATTTCGGTGATCTTGCCGGCCGCGGACGAGGGCACTTCCAGCGTGGCCTTGTCGGACTCCAGCGTGATCAGCGGCTGTTCTTCTTCGACCTCGTCGCCTTCGGACACCAGTACTTCGATGACTTCGACCGAGTCGAAATCGCCGATATCGGGGACTTTCACCTCAACGGTTTCGCCGCCGGCGTCTTCGCCGTCGTCCTCGTCGGCGTCTTCGCTGGCGTCGTCTTCGTCCGCGTCCGAGTCGTCTTCTTCAGAATCGGCTTCGTCGTCGCCTTCATCGGATGCGTCGTCGTCGCCCTCGTCATCCGAATCGTCATCGCCTTCTTCAGCGGCTTCCACGAGCGCGATCACGTCGCCTTCGGAGACGGTGTCGCCTTCCGAGACCTTCATTTCGGTGATCTTGCCCGCGATGGTGGAAGGCACCTCAAGCGTGGCCTTGTCGGATTCGAGGGTGATGATCGGCTGTTCCTGCTCGATCGTGTCGCCTTTGGATACCAGTACCTCGATGACTTCGACCGAGTCGAAGTCGCCGATATCCGGGACCTTGATTTCCTGCGCCGCCATAAAGCGTTTCCTTGGCTGCTGGCGCAGCGGAACCAAGCCGCTGCGCCGTGTCTATCGTTGCTGCCTGCCCGGCCGCGAAACCGATCAGTGCGTGATCGGCTCCGGCTTGTCCGGGTCGATGCCGTATTTACGGATGGCTTCGCCGACGACCTTGCGTTCGATCTTGCCTTCGTCGGCCAGGGCCTTGAGCGCACAGACGGTAATCCAGCGCCGGTCCACTTCGAAGAATTCGCGTAGTGCTTCGCGCGTGTCCGAGCGGCCATAACCGTCGGTGCCCAGCGTGTGATAGGCGACCGGCAGATAGGGCCGAATCATTTCCGGCAGGCCACGGACATAGTCGGTGGCGGCAATGGCCGGGCCCTTGGCGTCGGCGAACTTCTTGGCCACGAAGCTCTGCTTGGGTTCTTCTTCCGGGTGGAGCATGTTCCAGCGCTCCACCGAAGCGCCGTCGCGCTTGAGCTGGGTAAAGCTCGGCGCGCTCCAGACCGTGGTGCCCACATCGAACTCGTTTTCGAGCATGTCGGCGGCGGCGATCACTTCGTTGAGGATCGTGCCCGAGCCGAGCAGATTGACCTGCAGATCCTTGTCCGCGCCCGACTGCGAGAACTGATACATGCCGGCGATGATGTCGTCTTCCACGCCTTCCGGCATCGGCGGATGGGCATAGTTTTCGTTCATCATCGTGAGGTAGTAGTAGACGTCGCGCTGTTCTTCGAACATCTCTACCAGGCCCCGATGCATGATCACCGCCATCTCGTAGGAGAAGGTCGGATCATAGGCACGACAGTTGGGCACGCAGTCGAACAGCACGTGCGAATGGCCGTCCTGATGCTGCAGGCCTTCGCCGTTGATCGTGGTACGCCCGGCGGTGCCGCCCAGCAGGAAACCGCGGGCACGCATGTCGCCGGCCGCCCAGCAGAAGTCGCCCACGCGCTGGAAGCCGAACATCGAATAGAAGGCATAGAACGGGATCATCGTCTTGCCGTGATTCGAATAGGCCGTAGCCGCCGCCATGAACGATGACATGGCCCCGGCTTCGGTGATGCCTTCTTCGAGGATCTGGCCCTTGACCGATTCCTTGTAGAAGGCGAGCTGGTCCGAATCCTCGGGCACGAACAGCTGGCCCACCGGCGAGTAGATACCCAGGCTTCGGAACATGCCTTCCATGCCGAAGGTACGCGCCTCGTCCGGGATGATCGGCACGACGCGGTCCTTGATGTTCTTGTCGCGGGTGAGGATCTGCAGGATGCGGGTGAACACCATGGTAGTGGCCATCTCGCGATCGCCCGAGCCCTGCAGCAGCTTGTCGAAAGCGCTCAGCTCGGGAATCTCGAGCTTGTCGCCTTCGGTACGCCGCTGGGGCAGATAGCCGCCCAGCTCCTTGCGCCGCGCCTTGAGATACTGGATCTCTTCGGAGTCTTCGTCCGGCTTGTAGAAGGGCGCATCGGCGATCTTGTCGTCGTCGACCGGAATCTCGAAGCGGTCGCGGAATTCCTTGAGCGCGTCCTCGCCCATCTTCTTCTGCTGATGGGTGATGTTCTGGCCTTCGCCGGCCTCGCCCATGCCGTAGCCCTTGACCGTCTTGGCCAGGATCACGGTCGGGCGCCCGTTCTTCTGGTTCACCGCCGCGTGATAGGCGGCGAACACCTTGTGCGGATCGTGGCCGCCGCGATTGAGGCGGCGAATGTCCTCGTCCGACATGGAGGCGACCATTTCCTTGAGCTCCGGATACTTGCCGAAGAAGTTCTCGCGGGTGTAGTCGCCGCCGTTGGCCTTGAACGCCTGGTATTCGCCGTCGACGGTTTCGTTCATCAGTTCGATGAGCTTGCCGTCGTGGTCCTGGGCCAACAGGCCGTCCCAGAGCGCGCCCCAGATCACCTTGATCACGTTCCAGCCGGCACCGCGGAAGGCGCCTTCGAGCTCGTTGATGATCTTGGAGTCGCCGCGGACCGGGCCATCCAGGCGCTGCAGGTTGCAGTTGACCACGAAGATGAGGTTATCCAGGCCTTCACGGGCGGCGATATCGATCGCGCCCATGGACTCGGGCTCGTCCATTTCGCCGTCGCCGCAGAAACACCAGACATGGCGGCCTTCGTTGTCCTGAATGCCGCGGTTCTGCATATAGCGCATGAACCGGGCCTGGTAGATCGCGTTGATCGGGCCGATACCCATCGACACGGTCGCGAACTGCCAGTAGTCGGGCATCAGCCAGGCGTGCGGATAGCTCGACAGGCCCTTGCCGGTGGATTCGGCACGGAAGTTGTAAAGCTGGTCTTCGTTAATGCGGCCTTCAAGATAGGAGCGCGCATAGATACCCGGCGCGGAATGACCCTGGATATAGACCAGGTCACCGCCGTGACCTTCGCTGGGCGCATGCCAGAAGTGGTTGAAGCCCACTTCGTAGAGGGTGGCCGCCGAGGCATAGCTGGCGATATGACCGCCCACGCCTTCGTGGTGGCGATTGGCCTGTACGACCATGGCCATCGCATTCCAGCGGATGATCGAACGGATGCGCCATTCGATCGCCGGATCGCCCGGCGAGCGTTCTTCCAGATGCGGCGGAATGGTGTTGATATAGGCCGTATTGGGCGAATACGGAATATATGCCCCGGATCGGCGGGAACGCTCGATGAGCATTTCCAGCAGATAGTGGGCCCGCTCCGGCCCCTCGATCTCGATGACGGCGTCGAGCGCGTCGCGCCACTCGGCGGATTCCTGCGGATCGACGTCTTCGACGTCGTCGGCGTGCTCGGGATGCGGGCTCGCCTGGGCCATAAGGCGCTCCTTGAAGTAGCTCGGTGAAATTCAGTCTGAAACCGATATTACGCCCGCATTTCGAGGCGAGACAACTGGCCGTGTTCAAGCATGGATGGCATGCTTTCAGCGTTTCTCGAATATGCTGCATTGCACTATACAATGACCAAGATCGACGCCACCGCGGCACAGGCCCCGCTGCGCCTGCCATCACGCCGCCATACGGCATCGAACGGTGAACGCCGTGTCGGCGTGGAACTTGAGTTTACCGGCCTGTCGATCGAGCGGATAAGCGAGATCGTAAGGCGTACGCTCGGCGGCGAAATCCGCCCGCACAGCGCGTACGAATACACGGTAGCGAACACACCCCTGGGCGACTTCGCCCTAGAACTCGACTACGCCTTCCTCAAGGAACGCGGTCGGCGTGAAAGCCAGCCCGGCCTGCTCGACGAGATCGAACGCGTATCCGAAGACATGCTCGGCGCAGTCGCCAAGCGGGTGGTGCCTTTCGAGATTGTCGGCCCGCCGATTGCCATCAGCGAACTGCATGCCGTCAACGCGCTGATCGCGGCCCTGCGCGAAGCCGGCGCCCGCGGTACCAGCCAGTCGGCGATCTACGCCTTCGGCCTGCACCTGAACCCGGAACTGCCCGATCTGGAAACCGACACGCTGCTGGGCTATATGCGTGCCTTCGCGGTGGCCTTCGATTGGCTCAAGCGGGTGAGCGAAATCGATATCAGCCGCCGCGTATTTCCGTATATCCAGCCTTACACGAAGGCCTATGTCCGCCAGATCTGCGATCCGGCATACGCGCCTACGCGCGATCAGCTTATCGACGACTATCTTGCCGAGAACGCCAGCCGTAACCGCGCGCTCGACATGCTGCCCGTATTCGCCCATCTCGACGAGCCGCGCGTGCGCGACGCCGTTTCCGACGGGCTGATCAAGGCCCGGCCGACGCTGCATTATCGCCTGCCCAACTGCGAAATCGAACGCCCCGGATGGGACCTGCGGCCGGCCTGGGACCACTGGCTGGTAATCGAGGAACTCGCAGCGGATCCCGAGCGTCTCGAACAGATCTGTGCCGACTACTGCGATACCCTGGACCGGCCGTTTGGCGACTGGTTCGGCCGCTGGAGTGATGTGTTCGAACAGTACCTGCAGCGCTGAGCGCGGCCATGGCGCGCCTTCGCCCCATAATCGCCGTCACCGGCAAGGCCAGCCGCTGGGCGCCGGGCTGGTGGGCTGCATGGCTTGCCATCGCCCTGGCCGGCGGGCGCGCGGTGCGCGCCACGCCGCGTCACCCCATGCCCGCACCCATCGACGGCCTGCTGATTGGCGGCGGTGACGATATCGCCACCGATCTCTACGGTGCCAGCGCGGCCTACGACAACACCGCCGACCGCGCCCGCGACGCCTTCGAACTGGCAGCCATCGAAAAGGCGTTGGCCGACAACAAACCGGTACTGGGCATCTGCCGGGGCGCACAGCTGATCAACGTCGCCGCCGGCGGCACGCTGTACAGCGATATCAGCAAGCTGCGCCGCGCCACCTCAAACCGGGTGAACATACTGTCGTGCAAACCCGTCGCCATTAAACGGCGATCGCGCCTGGCGGCGATTTTCAGTGCGCGCCGGCTACGGGTGAACAGCCTGCATCACCAGGCAGTGTTGGCCCTGGGCGAGGGCATCGCGGCCACCGCCCGCGACGCCGATGGCTTTGTACAGGCAATCGAAGCACGACGCCCGGATTTCGTGGTCGGCGTGCAATGGCATCCGGAGTATCTGTGCTACCAGGGCGCACAGCGCCGGCTGTTTCGTGCGCTGGTCGCGGCCTGTCGTTTGCGTCGCGATGGCGGCTAGTTCGCCGCTGAAAAGCCGACGCCGCGCATAAAAAAGGCCGCCCCGTGGGGCGGCCCATTCAAACGCCATGGCGTTAGAGATATTTGCTCTCGAATTCCTTGAGCATCTCTTCGGCTTTTTCCTTGGTCTCGCCGTACTTCTCCTGGATCTTGCCCAGCATGTTCTGGCGTTTGCCCTTGGTCTCTTCAACTTCGTCGTCGGTGAGACGGCCGAAGTGCTCGCGGGCCTTGCCCTTCACACGATCCCAGCGGCCTTCCCATTTATCGTCGGATTCTGCCATGACAGATTTTCCGTTTGAGTGGTGAACTGACTATACCGTATTGGGAAAACTTTGCCAGCCAACGATGTGAAGGTTGTCAATCGCCCTTGTCGACGTCGCTGTCGTCGCGCTCGGAATCGCTATAAGCCACCTGGGCATAGTTCACCGCGGCCACCATGGCGACGCCACCGAGCACGTTGCCGAGAATGGTCGGCACGAAGAACACGCCGAAAAACTCCATCAACCCGTGCCCGCCGGTAAACACGCCGTAAAGGGCAGCGACCGAACCGGCGATGATGTGCGGGAAATGGGCCAGGCCGATCACATAGGTCACGAGAATGATCACGCCCACGCGCGCGGTTTCGGCAAACGGCAGCAGCCAGAGCATGAGCGCGACCAGCCAGCCAGCGAATATGGCACGCACGAACATGGTGGCGAAGCCGTTTTCGTACTCCTTGGCGGCGATCGATGCCAGGGCACCGTTGATCTTGGGATCGAGTACATCGAAGTGCGACATCATGAACGCGAAAATCGCGGTGCCGACCATGTTCGCGATCAGCACCATGACCCAGAGGTTCATCGTACGCAGCACGGTCGAGAGCTGGCGTACGCGCAGTACTTCCAGCACCGGCGTGAGCGTGTTTTCGGTAAACAGCTGCTGGCGGCCGAGAATGACGAACAGAAAGCCGATCGAATACCCGAAACTGGCGATGATCGGGCGCCAGGCCGATTCCGGCGTATAGCTATAGAGCAGGGCCTGGGCGATGAACGAAAACCCCATGGACAGACCGGCGGCCAGCCCCGAGAACGCCAGCCCCGGCAACGGACGGGTGAGTTCGGATTCGGCTTCGCGCCGGATGGCTTCATAGACCACGGCCGCGCTCGGCGCTTCGCGACGGCGGGCGTCGCGCTTCTGACTGGAGTCGAGATCGTGTTCGGTGTGTTCTTGTTCGGCCATGCTTGGCGTCTTCCCTAGCGGTGGTCAATCATCAATGTCAGACGCTGTGCGAAGCGCACAACGGTATCGCCGAGACAGGCTGGCGCGATTGAATTGTGCGCCATATCATCCGGGAATGCGTCGTTTTTTTTGCTTTCTGGCGGTCACGCTCGCGGTACTGCTGTCGTGCGCCTGCTCGGCTCAACCGGCCGACACGCACACGGCCGCCATCGGCGCCGAGTTTGCGCACGATACGTCCGCATTCACCCAGGGCCTGCTGTATTACGACGACGCGTTGTACGAGAGTACAGGCCAGTACGGCCAGTCTCGACTCAGACAGGTGGAACCGGCAAGCAACACGGTGACACGTGAGCTCCGGCTGCCCGATCGGTATTTCGGTGAAGGGCTGGCACGCGTGGGCGATCAGCTGTTCTGGCTGACCTGGCGGTCGGGCCGCGCGTTCGTATTCGATATTCACAGCTTCGAGCAGATCGGCACGCGCCGCTATGACGGCGAAGGCTGGGGCCTGACCTACGACGGCCGGCGGTTGATCATGAGCGATGGCAGCGCCACGCTGCGCGTGCTCGAACCGAGCGACTTCAGCGTGGTCCGTCGTATCGATGTGCATGACGGCGGGCGAGCCGTGGACAAGCTCAACGAGCTGGAATACGTCGACGGCGAAATCTGGGCCAATATCTGGTATTCGGACCGAATTGCGCGCATCGACCCGGACAGCGGGGCCGTGCTGGCATGGCTGGACGCCAGCCCGCTGCGTACGGCACTCGGCCCCGCGGCAGACGGGGCCAACGTACTCAACGGCATCGCCTGGGACGCCGACAGCGGGCGTATCTATCTCACCGGCAAATACTGGCCGAAGATATTCACGGTTGCGCAGCCGCCTGACATCCCGCCGACGCTAGATTGATGCAAAGGCGCCTAGCGCTGCAGCACGCTGCCGTCGTCGTCGAGCAGGGCATAGCTACCCTGTTCGTCGTGATCTTCCGGCCCCACCAGTGACGGCGAGAAGCAGCACAGCACAGTCATGCCCTTCTCGCTGGAGAGGATATGCTGCTGGTGTTTGTCCAGCGCATAGAGCACGCCGGGCTTGAGATCCCATTTACCGCCCTCGGTGAGATCCTCGATCTGGCCTTCGCCCTCGATACAAATCACTGTTTCCTTGTGATTTTTGTACCACATATGCAGCGCACAGCCGGGCTTGACATAGGTTTCGTGAAACGAATGCCCCATGCCGTCGGCGCGCAGCGTATAGCGGCGGCTGATGAACTTTTCTTCGTCGACGGCCGTTTTCTCGGCGTCTTCATGATCTCGTACGATCATCGCGGTACTCCTGGTTAAACCGCCCAATCAGCCGCAAGCGGCCAGACCAGGCGTTTGAAAGGGGGCACACGGTAACGATGTCGCAAAGCGCAAAGAATCCGCCCAAGTACGTACGCCGGCGTTCTACGCGATGGCGCTAGGGCATGGCGCCATATTTGATGACGACATGCCCTAAAACGCGTCCGCGCTGGCCCGGGCCCAGGCACTGATATAGCCTTCGGGCACGTCGCCGTTGAGAAACGCGCCGCTTTTGACGGTCGGATGGACCTCGGCGAACGTACGCGCCGGGCCGTGTTCCGGCCGGTGATGGATCAGCGAGCGAGTGAGCGCATCCGGCGTGGAACAGCCCATGGCGCCGGTAATATCCAGAAACGAACCGATCGTGGCGTCGTGAAAATTACGCACGGCCAACGATTTGCCCAGTACGTCGATAGCCGCCGCGCGACGCGGATTCTGGGTGGCCACGCCGGTCGGGCAGGTATCGGTATGACAACGGCGCGCCTGGATACAGCCCACCGAGAACATGAACGGCCGGGCGGCGTTGCACATATCGGCACCGAGGGCGATCTTGACCACCATATCGAAGCCCATCACCACCTTGCCGCTGGCGATGATGCGGATCTCGTCGCGCAGGCCGATGCCCCGCAGGCAGTTGTCGACGAACGGCAGGGCCTCGTTGATAAAGGTGCCCAGCGAATCCTGGAACTCGGTCGGCGCGGCCCCAGTTCCGCCCTCGGCCCCGTCGACGGTGATGAAATCGGGGTAGATGCCGGTTTCGAGCATCGCCTTGCAGATGCCCATGAATTCATCCTGACGGCCCAGACAGAGCTTGAAGCCCACCGGCTTGCCGTGGGTGAGCTGGCGCAGCCGATCAACGAACTCGAGCAGGCCCCGCGGGGTATCGAATTCGGGATGAGATGCCGGCGAGGCACAGTCCTTACCGACCTCGATCTCGCGCACGCGGGCGATTTCCTCGGTGACCTTCGAACCGGGCAGCAGACCGCCGTGACCGGGCTTGGCGCCCTGGGATATCTTGATCTCGAGCATCTTGACCTGATCGGTATTGGCCTTTTTCGCGAACTCCGCGTCATCGAAGCGACCCTCCTTGGTCCGACAACCGAAATAGGCCGATGCCACCTCCCAGATCAGATCACCCCCGTGTTCGCGGTGATAGTCGCTGATCGCGCCTTCGCCGGTGTCCTGGGCGAAGTTGCCCAGCGCCGCACCGCGGTTCATTGCGGCCACCGCGTTGCCCGATAGCGAGCCGAAGCTCATCGCGGAAATATTCAGGCGTGAGGAATCATAGGGCTGGCGACACTGCGAGCCGCCGATCATCAGCCGGGCATGGCGTTTGTCCACGTCCTTGGGCGCCATCGAATGCTGTGCGAAATTGAAGCCGGCATCCTCGAAGTCGCGCATGGTGCCGAACGGCGAGGTATCGCCCGCGCCGGCGCTGCGCTTGTAGACGATTTCGCGCTGTTCGCGGTTGAAGGGCCGACCGCTGGTTTCGGACTCGAAGAAGTACTGGCGCAGCTCCGGGCGCAGGAACTCCAGCATGTAGCGCAGGTGACCGACCACGGGAAAATTGCGCAGCACGTTATGGCGTGAGCGCAGGTCCAGCGCGCCAACAATCACCAGCGCGACGAGCAGAAGCCACGGCCACAGGCCGATCGGCCACCAAAGCGCCAGCACCACGCCGAGTGCAATCGTGAGTAGAACAAAGCCGGCATAGATGAGCCGCGGATAGCCGAACATGGGGGGCGCTCGTGGGGATTGTGCATGCAGCATGCATTGCCACGATACGCAGCTCAATAAGGGCGGCTACTTACGGGTCACTTGCCGATACAGAAGCTCGAAAAGATGGCGCCCAGCAGGTCGTCGCTGGTGAACGTGCCGGTGATCTCGCCCAGGGCGTTCTGTGCCGTGCGCAGCTCTTCGGCCAGCAGTTCGCCGGCCGCATCGACTACGAGCCGCTCGTGCCCAATCTGAAGCGCCTCGGCGGCTCTCGCGAGCGCGTCCAGATGCCGACGCCGGGCCACGAAGGCCGGCGTTGCATCGTCGTTCATCCCGGCGGCCTGTTTGAGATGGGCCGCCAACGCATCGAAGCCGGCACCGGTGGTCGCCGAAACCGCGATCGTGTCGTGGCCAAGCGCAGCGCGCACGCCGCTAGGGCCCGCGCTGAGATCGACCTTGTTCGCGATAACCGTCACCGGGCATCGTGCGTCGACCTCGGCGAGCACGGCCTGTTCGTCGGGCCCCAGGCCGTGTCGGTCGTCGATCACCAGCAGCACCCGGTCCGCATGCCGGATTTCGGCCTTGGCGCGGCGTACGCCTTCGGCTTCGATCGGGTCGTCCGTCTCACGCAGACCGGCCGTGTCCACAAGGGTCAGCGGCAGCCCATCGATGGACAGCTGTTCGTGGAGCACATCGCGGGTCGTACCGGCGATATCGGTCACGATAGCGGTATCGCGACGCGCCAGACGATTCAGCAGGCTGGATTTGCCGACGTTGGGCGAGCCGAGAATGACCAGCCGCAGACCTTCGCGCAAGCTTGCGCCTTGGGCCGCCTGGGTGCGCAGCTCGGCCAGGCGCTCCTGGATCGCGGCAAGCCGGCGCTCGATCTCGCCGTCGCCGAGAAAATCCACGTCGTCTTCGTCGGGAAAGTCTATCGCGCCTTCGGTATACACCCGCAGCTCGACGAGGGCCGCAACCAGCGCGTCGATCTCGCGCGAGAACATCCCCTCCAGAGACCGCATGGCCGCACGCGCGGCGGCGCTGCTGCCGGCTTCGATGGCGTCGGCGATCGCCTCGGCCTGATCGAGGCTGAGCTTGTCGTTGAGAAAGGCACGGCGCGAGAACTCGCCCGGTTCGGCCAGGCGTACGCCCAGCTCGAGCAGCCGCGTAAGCAGCATATCGACCAGCACGGGGCTGCCATGGCCCTGCAGTTCAAGCACATGCTCGCCGGTGAACGAGGCCGGCGCGGCGAAATAGACTGCCACGCCGCGATCGATGGCCACGCCATCGCCGTCGACAAAGGCGCAGAGACGGGCCTGTCTTGCGCTCGGCAATCCGCCGATCACGGCCTCGGCGATCTGGGGTACCTTCGGTCCGGAAACACGAACCACCGCCACGCCCGCGCGGCCCGCGCCGCTGGCCAGCGCGGCGATCGTATCGCCGGGCGTGCCCGTCATCGCTTATCGATCAGCTGTTAGCGGCCTTGTGCCCCAGGCCTTCGGCATCGAGCTTGCGGTAGATATACCACTGCTGGGCGATCGACAGCATGTTGTTGGTGCACCAGTAGAGCACCAGACCGGCCGGGAAGAAGGCGAAGAACACCGCCAGACCCACGGGCATGATCTGCATGATGCGCTGCTGCATCGGATCCATGGTCACGTTCGCGGTCAGCTTTTGCTGCAGGAACATGGTCAGGCCGAAGACCACCGGCAGGATGTAGTACGGATCCGGCGCGGACAGGTCCTGAATCCAGAGCATGAACGGCGCGTGGCGCAGTTCCACCGATTCACGCAGTACCCAGTACAGCGAAATGAACACCGGCATCTGGACGAGCATGGGCCAGCAGCCTGCCAGCGGATTGAAGCCCTCTTTCTTGTAGAGCTCCATCATCTTGGCCTGGAGCTTCTGGCGATCGTCGCCGTACTGCTCCTTGAGCTGCTGCATGCGCGGCGCGAATTTGCGCATGCGGGCCATCGCTCGGTACTGCGTTTCCGACAGCTTGTAGAACACCAGCTTGATCAGGAACGTCAGCAGGATGATCGCCACGCCCCAGTTGCCAACCAGGGCATGCAGGTGCTCCAGCACCCAGAAGATCGGTTTGGCGAGCACGGTCAGCCAGCCGTAGTCGACGGTCAGGCCCAGTCCGGGCGCCACGGCATCGAGCTGGTCTTGCAGCTTGGGGCCGACGAAAAGCGTGGCCTCGAGCGTGCTCTGCGTGCCGGCGGCAATCGACTGCTGGGCACCGATGAAGCCGGTCGCGAACCCGCCCGCGGCATTCGGCACGGCTTTGGGCTGGCCGAAAAAGCGCACCTTTGCATCCGGCGGCGGGATGGCCGCGCCGATGAAATAGTGCTGAATCATGGCCACCCAGCCGCCCTGCTGGGTCAGCTCGAGCGGGTTCTCGCCCAGGTCCTCGTGGCTTTCGGTCTTGTAGCTATAGCTTTCGCCGCCGTCCTTGCGGTTGTACCAGCCCACGCCGAAAAACGCCTGGGCAAAGGGTACGTCCCCGGTAATTTCGTAGGGCGCGCGCCAGAACCGCACGTACTGGGAGACTTTCCAGTCATCGCTGGCGTTGTTGGCTACTTCGTGGCGCAGCCCGATGCGGTAGCTGTCACGGTTGAAGGTATAGACCTTGGTGACTTCGTGGCCGGCGTCGTTGGTCCAGGTCAACGGAACGTCGATGCTGTCCTCGCCGTCGGCCAGCTCGTATTCCTTGCGCTCGGACTGGTAGCGCGAACGATGATCCGGCGCCTTCGCCCCGGCGGCCACGAGCCCGCTCTGGGCGATGAAGAAGTTGGGCGCGCTGTCGTTGATCAGGCGCAGGTTGGTGTCCGGCTGTTCCGAAGACACGGGCACGCCGCGAAGCTCGACCTTGCGCAGATCGCCGCCGCGGGTATCGATGATCACATCGAGCTTGTCTGTGACTACGTGGATCTGGTCTGCCTGGCTGACCACCGGGGCACTGTCGGCACCGCGTTCGTCGGCGCTGGCCTGCGGCCCGCGCTGTTCGGGACCGCCGTCGCTATCGGCGGTGGGCGCGGAATCCAACGCCGGGACGTCATCTTCGTCCGAGGCATAGTCCTGCTGGGCCGTGGTCTGGTTGTTGGCCGACGTCGCGTCCGCCTGGGTAGGCGCATAGTCGTTCTGCCACGCCTGGTACAGGAAAAAGCAGATGACGGCGACAGCGCAGAGCAGTCCGAAGCGAATATTTTCCATGCGCGGCTAATGTCCTTCGGTTAACGGCTATCGCTTGAAGAGCGAGTCTGCGACGACGTGACCATACGGCCTAGTTGAGGCCAGAGCGCTTCTAGCTGCTCGAACAGCGCGGCGTTGCTCATCGTGGACGTGCGGCTGCGAGCGAGTACGACAACATCGACTGCGGCCAAGTCCGGTCGGTGCAACCGAAACGACTCTCGAAGCACCCGTTTAATGCGATTGCGCTCGACGGCGTGCGCGATACGTCGCTTCGCCAGCGCCAGACCCAGCCTCGGCTGGCCGGCAGAACTTGCGGCGGCAATGACCACGAATCCCGGACTGACGAACTTGCGTCCGTTTGCGAACACGGCACGGAATTGTGCCGATTGCCTCAGGCGCGCTGTCGCGGGAAACGCGGCCCGGGGCACGGGCTTTCCTTACGGCGTCAGGCGCTTACGGCCCTTGGCACGACGTGCGGACAGTACGGCGCGACCGTTCTTGGTGGCCATACGGGCACGAAAGCCATGCGTGCGCTTACGGTGCAGGTTGCTCGGCTGATAAGTTCGTTTCATGACGGTCTCGTTCTCGCGCCGCGCAGGACGCACTTCACGGTAAAGAGCGCGGATTCTAGTCGTCTGCCACCCCGCATGCAAGCCTGTAAAATGCTGTGGATAACTTGTGGCCCGTACGCTAGGGTAAGGCGCCAGCGCCGGCCCCCGGCCGCGCTCTTTTCGCTACGGAGTAACGGAATTTTGGCTGACACGCTCTGGCAACGCTGTCTGACGCATATCGAGGCGAGACTGCCCGAAAAGGACATCAACCTCTGGCTGCGACCGCTTGAGGCCGAGTTCACCGATGAAGGCCTGGACCTGATGGCACCCAACGAGGTGGTGCGCGATCAGGTCGAACGGGAGCTACGCACCCCGATCGCCAATGCGCTGAACCACCTGGGCGCCGTACCCAAGCGCATTCGCGTGCTTGTCGGCGGCGGACGCAAGCCCAAGGCAGCGGCCAGCGAAGCGCCGGCACCGGCACCGACTTCGCGCCATAACCTGGATAGTCGGTATACGTTCGAAAGCTTCGTGCAAGGCAAGTCGAACCAGATCGCCCGCGCCGCGGCGGAACAGGCGGCCAACCCCGACAATATCGCCTACAACCCGCTGCTGATTTATGGCGGTGTCGGCCTGGGCAAGACCCATCTCATGCAAAGCGTGGGCAACCGGCTGCTCGACAGCAATCCGCGCGCCAAGGTGGCTTACGTGCGTTCAGAGCATTTCGTCAACGAAATGATCACCGCGATCCGCCACAACCGCATGGATAAGTTCAAGGCCCATTACCGCTCGCTCGATGCCTTGCTGATCGACGATATCCAGTTCTTCGCCAACAAGGATCGCTCCCAGGAAGAGTTCTTTCACACCTTCAATTCCTTGCTGGAATCGAACCAGCGAATCGTGATCACCTGCGACCGCTTTCCAAAGGAAGTCGAAGGTCTGGAAGACCGGCTCAAGTCGCGTTTCTCCTGGGGTCTGTCGGTGGCCGTGGAGCCGCCGGAGCTGGAGACCCGCGTCGCCATCATGCTTTCCAAGGCTGACTACCACGGCATTACCTTGCCGCAGGAAGTCGCGTTCTTCATCGCCAAGCGTGTTCGCTCCAACGTACGCGACCTCGAAGGTGCATTACACCGACTCAAGGCCTCGGCACAGATCACCGGCACGCCCATCACCGTGGACTTCGCCAAACAGGCGCTCCACGACATGCTGGCGGTCTACGACCGGCTGGTCACCCTGGAAAATATTCAACGCACCGTCGCCGAGTATTACAAGATGCGGCTCGCCGACCTGCTGGGCAAAAAACGTACCCGCTCGGTCGCCCGACCTCGCCAGATCGCGATGGCGCTCGCCAAGGAGCTCACCAACCACAGCCTTCCCGAAATCGGACAAGGCTTCGGTGGACGCGATCATACGACCGTCCTGCATGCCTGTCGCAAGGTCAAGGAACTACGCGAGACCGATGCGCGGACCGAGGAGGACTACGCCAACTTGAGCCGAATACTCACAAGCTAGTTGTGGATAAGCTGGTAGTAAACGCCGAGCAAGCGATCGCCGTCGTCGGGTAAGCGAATCGGCGCACACTTTGTCCACATGCAAACAACAATCTTCCAGCCCTGTTTGCTACAGGGTTGCTATGAACGTAAGAAACTGATTTAAATAAGATTTAATCGGTTTTCAACAGAATAGAGCCACCGTAGTTACTACTACTACTAACTTTTTTTAAGCCTTAAAAGACAACAAGGCCGACTGCTTCGGGAGACCGCCATGCAATTCACGGTGCAGCGCAAGGATTTGCTCTCTGCCCTTCAAACCGTCATCGGCGTAGTCGAACGCCGCCAGACAATGCCGATTCTGTCGAACGTGCTCATCAAGGCCGAAAACGACCGAATCGTAATAACGGCAACCGATCTGGAATTGGAGTTGATTACCGACACTCCGGCGGTCATTGGCCAACCGGGTGCTGCAGCAATCCCTGCACGAAAACTGCTGGATATATGTCGCGGACTTCCGGACGACGCGGAAATAACCCTGGAGCACGACGCTCAGCAAACCCGTGTCCAATCCGGCCGCTCACGGTTTACGCTCTCGACGATGGCGGCACAGGACTGGCCCTATCTCGACGAAGTGGAAACCGGGCAGCAGATATCCATTCCCGAACGGTTGCTCAAGGGACTTCTTGATCGCACCCACTTTGCGATGGCCCACCAGGACGTTCGCTATTACCTGAACGGCCTACTGCTTGCACTGCGAACCGAACGGGCTCGCTGTGTCGCAACCGATGGCCATCGCCTGGCGTTGAGCGATACGCCGCTGAATATCGAAATCGACGAACCCATCCAGGCCATCGTGCCGCGTAAGGCGATCACGGAGCTGGTGCGTCTGTTGGATTCCAGCGAAGCAGAGATCAACCTGCAACTGTCGTCCAAGCACTTGCGTCTACAGCTACCGGGCTTGGTGTTCACCACCAAGCTTATCGACGGTCGGTTCCCCGACTATGAGCGCGTAATTCCTGAGCAGGCAGACAAGCAAATGCATGCCGATCGCGACACGATTCGTCAGGCGTTGTCACGCACTGCAATCCTGTCTAACGAAAAGTTCGGCGGGGTTCGGCTTGCACTGAGCGAACATAGCCTTCGCCTCCAAGCTCAGAACGTGGAACGCGAAGAAGCCGAAGACGAAATCCAGGTCACTTACAATCACGACCCCATTGAAATCGGTTTCAACGTCAACTATTTGCTGGAAGCGCTCGGTGCAATGGACAGCGGAGAATTCACGCTGTCCCTTTCCGGGCCCGATAGCAGCGGATTGTTGCAGAGCGTGAACGACCCGGCCACCCGGTATGTCGTTATGCCGATGCGGTTATAGATTCGGCGGGAATGTATCTAACCCGTCTACGGCTTCACGATTTTCGTTGTTTCTCGACGGCGAATATCGAACCCAATCCGTCGATTAACGTCATTACCGGCGACAACGCCTCGGGCAAGACAACCTTGCTCGAGGCGATCTATTTTCTAGGGCGAGGCCAGTCGTTCCGGCAATCCGGGCCTCGGCCTGCGATACGCGCAGGCACAAACGCCTTTACCGTCACCGGCGATATCGCGGTGCCCGACGGGCGGTCGCATCGTGTTGGCGTCAGTCGAGACAAGCGCGGTATTCGTTATCGCCGAGATGGCGACAATGAAACCAATCGAATAGATCTGATCAACACGCTGCCCTTGCAGATGGTCGATCCGAACGTGCATCGGCTGCTCGAACAGGGCCCGCGCTATCGCCGTCATTTTCTCGACTGGGGCGTGTTCCACGTGGAACACGCATTCTTCCCTGCGTGGAGACGTTTCAGGCGTGCTCTAAAACAACGAAACAGAGCGCTCAAATCGCGTATGCCCAAGGCCGACATCGTCGTTTGGGACGCAGAGCTCGTCCGAGCGGCCGAAGTTGTCGATGCCTCCCGCCGGGCCTACATAGACCATTTGCATGCGAACCTGCCGGGCCAGGCAGCGAAACTGCTCGGCGACGAGCCTGTAGTCCTTGAATACGACTGTGGGTGGCGTGGAGACGACGGCTATGGTGCAGCGCTCGCCGCATCGCTGGATCAGGATACACGTGCGGGTTTTACCCAGCAGGGACCGCACCGCGCGGATCTTCGTATATCGATCGCCACTGCCGCGGCGCGTGACTGGGTATCGAGAGGGCAACAGAAAATTCTGACGACCGCTATGCTTCTTACCCAGGCGCAGCTGTTGTACGCCCGACGCCACGTACGCCCCGTACTGCTTATCGATGATATGGCAGCCGAGTTGGGCGCACGCTACCGCCAGGTTCTGGCGGAAGAAATTGCGGCCCTTGGCGGCCAGTGTTTTCTGACTTTCCTCGAACCTGACGTGGTGCCGGACGTCCTGAAAGGCGGCAGCATGTTCCACGTGGAACACGGTGCTGTCCGCACGGGCTGACTCCCCAGGGCATGCTAGAATCTATGGGTTGACTCGCACTTATACAGCCCTAAACGCGGTGACCCATGGCGGAATCGAACGGCGATTACAATTCCAGTAGCATCAAGGTTCTTAAAGGCCTGGAGGCGGTTCGAAAACGTCCAGGCATGTATATCGGCGACACCGATGATGGCACCGGCCTGCATCATATGGTTTTCGAGGTCGTGGATAATGCGATCGACGAAGCACTCGCCGGCTACTGTAACGAGATCCAGGTCATTATTCACCGCGATCAGAGTATTACGGTCAGTGACGATGGTCGCGGCATTCCGGTCGACATGCACGAAGGCGAGGGCAAGCCTGCCGCAGAAGTGATTATGACCGTACTGCATGCCGGCGGTAAGTTCGATGCGAACTCCTACAAGGTGTCCGGTGGCCTGCATGGCGTAGGTGTGTCGGTGGTCAACGCACTATCCGACCGCCTCGAACTGGATATTCATCGCGATGGGAAGCGCTACCGCCAGAGCTATTCAATGGGCGAGCCGCTCGACGAGTTGACCGCGGTCGAGGATACGCAACGCACCGGCACGTCGATCCATTTCCACCCCAGCGGCGACGTGTTCGCCAACATCGCCTATAGCTACGATATTCTCGCCAAGCGTCTGCGCGAACTGTCGTTCCTGAACTCCGGGGTTCGGATCCGGCTGCGCGAAGAAGCCAGCGAACGTGACGTGGTGTTTGAGTACGAGGGCGGGATTCGCGCTTTCGTCGAAAATCTCAACGAAAACAAGACACAGCTGCATGAAACGGTGTGCTACTTCACCGCCGAACGCGACGATATCGTCGTGGAAGTGGCGATGCAGTGGAACGACTCTTATCAGGAAAGCGTGTTCTGCTACACCAACAATATCCCGCAGCGTGACGGTGGCACCCATCTGGCGGGTTTTCGCGGCGCACTCACGCGCACGCTAAACGGCTATATCGAATCGGAAGGCCTGGCCAAGAAGGAAAAGGTGGCCCCCGCGGGTGACGACGCCCGTGAAGGCCTGACTGCGGTGGTATCGGTCAAGGTGCCCGATCCCAAGTTTTCCTCACAGACCAAGGAAAAGCTCGTCTCGTCGGAAGTGCGTGCGGTGGTCGAGTCCACGGTCAACGAACATCTGAACGATTTCCTGTTGGAGAACCCGCGCGAAGCGAAGGTCATTGCCGGCAAGGTTATCGAAGCCGCCCGCGCCCGGGATGCGGCACGCCGTGCCCGCGATATGACGCGGCGCAAGGGGGCGCTGGATATCGCCGGTCTGCCTGGCAAACTCGCCGATTGCCAGGAAAAGGATCCGTCGCAGTCGGAACTGTTCCTCGTGGAGGGTGACTCGGCCGGCGGTTCCGCGAAACAGGGTCGCGACCGCCACAATCAGGCGATTCTCCCGCTCAAGGGCAAGATTCTGAACGTGGAGAAGGCGCGGTTCGACAAGATGCTGTCTTCGGTCGAAGTCGGCACGCTTATCACCGCCCTGGGCTGTGGCATCGGCCGTGACGAGTTTGATCCGGCGAAGCTGCGTTATCACCGCATCATCATCATGACCGACGCCGACGTGGACGGCTCGCATATCCGTACCCTGCTGCTGACTTTCTTCTATCGTCAGATGTTCGAGCTGATCGAGGCGGGTTACGTATATATCGCACAGCCGCCGCTCTATAAGGTGAAAAGCGGTAAGCAGGAGTATTACGTCAAGGATGACAAGGAACTTGGCAACTACCTGCTGCGCCTGGCCTTGAGCAAGGCCGAGCTGCGCGTCGAGGCAGACACGCCGGCGATCTCCAGCGATGCGCTGGCCAGCCTCTCGCACCGTTATATGGGCCTGCTCGGCGATATCGATCGCCTGACGCGGCGCTTCGACCCGGCGACGCTCATGGAAATGACCTATCTGCCGAAGGTAACGCCAGAGACGTTCTCGGACGCCCAGGGGATGCAGGACTGGGCCGACCAGCTACAGGCGCGCCTCGACGCCCGCAATGAGGCCCGCCATCGCTACGAAGTGCAGGTCAAGCCGGCCGACGAGCAACGGCCGCTGCACTTGCAGGTGACCCGATACAGTCACGGCATTCCGCATACCTTCGTGTGGCACGAAGACTTCTTCACCGGCGAGGAATACCAGCGCATGTCCACGCTCGGCAACGAGCTCATGGAGCTGATGGGCGAAGGCGCCCAGGTCAGCCGCGGCGAGCGCGCCGAACCGGTGGATACCTTCGAACAGGCCTACGAGTGGCTGCTGGGCGAGGCCAAACGCGGCCTGCACGTACAGCGGTACAAGGGCCTGGGTGAGATGAATCCGGACCAGCTCTGGGAAACCACCATGGACCCGAATACGCGCCGGCTCATGCAGGTTAAGATCGACGACGCCGTGGGCGCGGATCAGATATTCACCACGCTCATGGGAGACCACGTGGAGCCGCGCCGTGAATTCATCGAGCGTAACGCGCTGATGGTGTCGAACCTCGACGTTTAGTCGGGTTCGACCCTGGCCGGCGTAGTAAACGCCGGCGATGCGCGACAAGGCGGCTTTCTAGCCGCCTTTTTTATGGGTACGGGATTTATCGCGGGCGATCAGACTACCGGCAGCCTCAGCGAGATCGTCGTACACGTCGACGCCGGCCAACTCGACCGCGTCCTCGGCGACGGCCTTGCCGCTACGTACGAGAACGGGCGTCGCGCCGGCAGCTTGTGCGGCCCGTATATCCGAGAGGCTGTCGCCGATGAAGGGCGTACCGGCCAGCGCGCGCCCGAAGCGCTTGGCAATATCGTCGAGCAGCCCGGTGTCCGGCTTGCGGCAGCGGCAACCGTCGTCCGGGCCGTGGGGGCAGAAGAAAATGCCGTCGACGTGGGTGCCGATATCCGCCAGCATGCGGGTCATCTTGTCGTGGATGGCAAACAGCGTGTCGTAATCAAACAGCCCCCGCGCAAGGCCGGACTGATTGCTGGCGACGACGACACGATAGCCCGCGTTCTTGAGCTTGAGTATCGCCTCCAGGCTGCCGGGGAGCGGGCGCCATTCAGCCGGCGACTTGATGTAGTCGTCGCTGTCTTCGTTTATGACGCCGTCCCGGTCCAGGATGATGAGCTTCATGATGCATCGCCCGACAAATGTCTGCCGACCAGTCTAATCGCTCTGCTCGAGCGAGAGACAGGAGATATCGGCGACCTCACGGCAGAGCTCGTCGAGCAGGCTGAGCAGGGCCAGTCGATTCTGTCTGAGCGACGGGTCGTCAGCCATGACCATGACCTGATCGAAGAAGCCGTCCAACGGCGCTGCGAGCGCCGCCAGTGCGGTCAACGCCTCGGTCGGGTTTTTCGAATCCATTGCCTCGACGACCACGTCGCGCTGAGCAGCGTAGGCGGTTCCGAGATCGCGTTCCGCTGGTTCGATGAGCGCGGCGGTATCGAAGGCCCGGCCTTCCACCTCATCGGCGTTGCGCCGCAGGATATTGCGAATGCGTTTGTGGGCGCCGCACACCGTCTGGGCGCTGCTCTCGCGGCCGAACGTATCCAGCGCTCGGATACGGCGGTCGAAATCGACCAGATCGGTGATCCCCAGATTGGCGACCGCCTCGAAGCGATCCGGGCCAATGCCCTGATCTGCGTAGTAGCCCCGCAGACGTTCCATGTGGAACATCCACAGCGAATCCAGGGTATCGGGTTCAGCATTCACCGGTTGGTTGGCCAGTGCGGCTGACAGCTCCGCGCGCAGGTCGAGCACGATGCCCGCCTCGATGACGGTTCGCAGAACACCCAGGGCTGCACGACGAAGCCCGAAGGGATCCTTGTCGCCGCTCGGCCGACGCCCGATGGCGAATATCCCGCTGAGGGTATCCAGCCGGTCGGCAAGTGCCAGCGCGCGCCCTGCCGGCGTGCCAGCGATGTCGGCGCCGGCACGCGCTGGCGCATACTGTTCGGCGATTGCCCGCGCCACCTCGGTGGGCTCACCGTCGGCCTCGGCGTAGTAAAAGCCCATGAGGCCTTGCAGGTCCGGGAATTCGCCGACCATTTCGGTCAACAAGTCGGCCTTGGCCAGCGCGGCCGCACGCTTGACGGCAGATGCCGAGGCGCCGGTCGGCTCGACCAGGCGTTCGCCCGCCTTGGTGATACGTGCACTCTTGTCGGCCAGCGAGCCCAGCGATTGCTGGAAGGTCACGCGGGCAAGTCCGTCGATATGGTGCGCCAGGCCCTGGCGGCGATCCTGATCCCAGAAGAACAGCGCGTCGGACAGACGCGGGCGCACGACCCTCTCGTTGCCGGCGATCACCTGAGCGACGTCGCGGCTTTCGATATTGGCGACGGTAATGAAACCGGCCAAAAGCTCGCCGGCCTCGTTCTCGATCGGGAAATAACGCTGGTGCTCCTGCAGCGTCGAGATGAGCACCTCGCGCGGCAACACCAGGAAGCGCTCGTCGAAGCGCCCGGCAATGCCCACCGGCCATTCCACGAGCGCGGTGACCTCTTCCACCAGACCATCGTCGATCAGGGCCTGGCCGCCAAAATCCTTAGCCGCGCGTTCGACCTGTTCGACGATGCGGCGCTGGCGTCGGTCGGGGTCGACCACTACCCAGGCCTCATTCAGAGCTTCGGCATAGTCTTCGGCACGCGCGAGCTCGATTGCCTGCGGGTGATGGAATCTATGGCCGAAGGTCTGGCGGTCCGCGCTCTGTTCGAAAACGCTAAGCGGCACGATCTCACTGCCGTGCAGGGCAACGACCCAGTGCACCGGGCGCACGAACGCGGCTTCACTATCGCCCCAGCGCATCAGCTTGGGAATGGGCAGGCGCTTGATTGCCTGATCGACCGCCGGCTGTACCAGCGTTGCGATCGGCTTGCCCGGCTCGGTCGCGCGATAGACTAGGCGTTCGCCCTTGTCGCTGTCTTCGTGTTCGAGTGCGTCCACGGTCGTGCCCAGCGAGCGCGCAAAGCCTTCGGCGGCCTTGGTGGGCTGGCCGGCCGCGTCATAGGCGATGGCAAGCGTCGGCCCGGCTTTTTCCACCGCGACCGGATCGGTCGCCGCGGCGACCTCCGCGATCGCCACGGCCAGCCGGCGCGGGGTGGCGTAGCGGGTCGTGGCGCCCAGTGCGAGCCCTGCTTCGGACAGCGCGCTCGTCACACCCTCGGCAAAGGCATCGGCAAGCGTGCGCATGGCCTTGGGGGGCAGTTCTTCCACCCCGATTTCGATGAGTAGCGTAGCGGCGGTCATGCGGCCTCGTCGTCGTTCTTGAGCATCGGAAAGCCAAGCGCCTCACGCGAGGCGTAGTAGGCCTGGGCACAGGCGCGCGCTAGGGTACGCACGCGCAGGATATAGCCCTGGCGTTCGGTTACCGAGATCGCGTGGCGGGCATCCAGCAGGTTGAAGGTATGGGAACACTCCAGCATGCGTTCGTAGGCGGGCAGCGCCAGCTCGGCTTCGACCAGACGCTGGCATTCGGCTTCCAGCGCATCGAAGTGGGTGAACAGCGCAGCCACGTCGGCGTATTCGAAGTTGTAGCGTGATTGCTCGACTTCGTTCTGGTGAAACACGTCGCCGTAGTAAAGCGTGCCCGCACTCGATTCGGACCAGACCAGATCGTAGACGCTCTCCACGTTCTGGATGTACATGGCGATACGCTCCAGCCCGTAAGTAATCTCGCCGGACACCGGACGGCAATCCAGGCCGCCGGCCTGCTGGAAATACGTGAACTGGGTGATTTCCATGCCGTTGAGCCAGATCTCCCAGCCCAGCCCCCAGGCGCCGAGCGTGGGCGACTCCCAGTTATCCTCGACGAACCGCACGTCGTGAATCGACATATCCAGACCGAGCGCTTCCAGAGACTGCAGATACAGCGACTGAATATTCTTTGGCGAGGGCTTGAGCAGTACCTGGAACTGATAGTAGTGCTGCAACCGGTTCGGGTTGTCGCCATAGCGGCCGTCGGTGGGTCGACGCGAAGGTTGCACGTAGGCCGATCGCCACGGCTCGGGGCCGATCGCGCGCAAGAACGTCGCCGGATGAAACGTACCGGCACCGACGGGCATATCCAAGGGCTGCACGATGGCACACCCCTGCTCGGCCCAAAACTGCTGAAGCCGGAAAATGAGCTGTTGGAAATCCATGCAAACTGTCCTGTGTTCGAGCGCGGAGTATAACGAAACAGGCCTCTTTCATGGTCTAGCCGACCCTGCGCCAAAATGGTGCCGAAAAGCCTCTAAGCACTATTTAAGTGCGGTGCTGGCTCTTTGGTGGTGCGATACGGCGCTGCTTGACCCGAAAAAAGGCAAAGATGACGTGGCACGGATTCTGCCTTTATAGTGGCTATCCTCGTTGCTCTGCACCAGACAGTTCGAACGGGTTCTACATACAAGGAGTCATCAATGGCGAGTAGCGAAGCGCTCAAGCTGATCAAGGAAACCGAGGCGAAGTTCGTCGACTTCCGCTTCTGCGATACGCGCGGCAAGGAACAACACGTGACGATGCCTGCGCATATCGTCGACGAAGAGTTCATGGAAGAAGGCAAGATGTTCGACGGCTCGTCGATCGACGGCTGGAAAGGCATCAACGAGTCGGACATGGTGCTCATGCCCGACGACAGCACGGCGGTGCTGGACCCGTTCTTCGAAGAACCCACGGTCATCATCCGCTGCGACGTACTCGAACCCAACACCATGATGGGCTACGAGCGCGACCCGCGTACCGTCGCCAAGCGTGCCGAAGCCTATCTGGCCTCGACCGGCATCGCCGACACCGCCTATTTCGGTCCGGAAGCCGAGTTCTTCGTGTTCGATTCGGTGACCTGGCAGAACGAAATGAAGGGCGCCGGATTCGCGATCGACTCCGAAGAAGGCTACTGGAACAGCGCCAAGCAGTATCCGGAAGGCAACATGGGCCATCGTCCGGGTATCAAGGGCGGCTACTTCCCGGTGCCGCCGGTCGATTCCCATCAGGACATGCGTTCGGCCATGTGTCTGGCCATGGAAGAAATGGGCCTGACCGTCGAAGTGCATCACCACGAAGTGGGCACCGCGGGCCAGGGCGAGATCGGCATGCTGTTCAACACGCTGGTCAAGAAGGCCGACGAAACGCTGATCTACAAGTACTGCGTGCACAACGTCGCCCACAGCTTCGGCCGCACGGCGACGTTCATGCCCAAGCCCCTGGTTGGCGACAACGGCTCCGGTATGCACGTGCATCAGTCGCTGTCCAAGGACGGCAAGAACATCTTCTCCGGTGAAGAGTACGGCGGCCTGTCCGAAGAGGCGCTGTTCTATATCGGCGGCATCATCAAGCATGCCAAGGCCATCAACGCCTTTGCCAATGCCTCCACGAACAGCTACAAGCGTCTGGTCAAGGGCTTCGAGGCGCCGGTGCTACTGGCCTACTCGGCGCGCAACCGTTCCGCTTCGATCCGTATTCCGTGGGTCTCCAGCCCGAAGGCACGTCGTATCGAGGTGCGTTTCCCCGATCCGACCGCCAACCCCTATCTCGCCTTTGCGGTGATGATGATGGCGGGCCTCGACGGCATCCAGAACAAGATCCATCCGGGCGAAGCCATGGACAAGGATCTCTACGATCTGCCGCCGGAAGAGGAAAAAGCGATTCCGACCGTGGCCCAGTCGCTGGAAGAAGCGCTCAAGGCCCTCGACGAAGACCGCGAATTCCTCAAGAAGGGTGACGTGTTCACCGACGATCTGATCGACGGCTATATCGAACTCAAGATGGAAGAAGTGCTGCGCATGAAGATGAGCACGCACCCGGCCGAGTTCGACATGTACTACTCCTGCTAAGGCAGGACCCCCGCTTCAGGGGAGGCCGTGGCATGTGCGTTTGATCGCACGGCGCCGCTGGCCGGCAGGGCGCGTCCTTTTATCGGGCGCGCCCTTTTTTATGTCTGCGCTTCGCGCTAGATTGAGGTCATGAAAACCTCCATCGCGCTGTTGCTTCTCGCCCTGGCCGCCGCCGGCACGGCCCACGCCGATATCTATACCTGGGTGGATGCCCAGGGTGTACGCCATTACAGCGACAGCGCCACGAGCCAGGGCGCCAAGCGGGCCAACCTGCCGGGGCTGCAAACGGTGGACGGCAACCCCGATGCCCTGCAGGAGCTTCAGGCCGCCTCGGACCGCGCCCGTTCGCGAAAGACCAATGCCGAATCGCGCATGCCAACGCTCGTGAGTCCCGAGCCCGAGCAGACCTTCCGCGATGCCCGTGGCATCGTACCGGTATCGGTCGAAATCAGCGGTTCGCCCGAACTGCGCGACGGCGAGCAGATCACCTACTACCTCGACGGCAGTCCGATCCCGCAATCGCCGACCGACGACACCCAGCTGTCGCTGGGCAACGTGCCACGTGGAACCCATACGCTCAGCGCTGCCCTGCTGTATCAGGGCACCGAACTGCGACGTACCGAACCCGTCACCTTCTACATGAAGCCGCCGTCGGCCATCTCGCCGTTGAACAGCAACCCGAACGCGAGCGGCGACGGCAATGGGAGTGATTCGCCCGGTACAACGACGGCCGCGCCTGCCGCGGGCAACGTGGGCGGTGCCCCCAGCACGCCACGATTGAATACCGGCGGCGGCATGGCGGCGCCGCCAAGCTAGGTCCTGGTAACGCCAACGAAATCGCCGCGCCGCGGCCCAGTTTGGGCAAGATCGTGCGCGGTTAGCGTGGTGTCGCTTGGACATGAGCGAGCTGCAATGCGAGATCGCAAATAAATGGCCCGCGTCCTGACGGGTTGCCTGCGAAAATCCGCCATGTGGCGTTGCCCGTCGTTCATCGGGCGCACCAAACATCTCGCCTCGCGCCTTGCCTGGCGAATTTCTGGACGGCAACGCGGCAATCGACGTTAGCGTCGACAGGCTCTACGCCGGTGACCCGCCGCGCCTTGCCGCGCCCGCAGACTGGTTCGCGATCCGCTCGACCCTGGATTAAGCCGAGCGGTCAGAGTTATTGATCCTGTTGTCACAGGGGCACGCCGAGGCGCATAGCACTATGATGGTGCAATAGCGTTGTCGTGGTCCTATTACGCGGGACGTCGGCACTGGCCCAAGTCTTGCTTTCAGCTGCCTCATGAGCTCACGCGACAGTATCGGTGTTCGTCCCGACACCATCCTCGATAACCTCAAGACCGCCGTGGTCTGTCTGGATGCCAGACTGCGGGTGACCTATTTGAATACCGCCAGTGAAATGCTGTTCGGTGTATCGGCGCGTCACTGCGGCAGCGAGCCGTTCGATCGGGCGTTGCCCTATCTGGCCGATCATCGCGAGAAGCTCGAATCGGCGCTTTACAAGGGCGCAGCCTTTACCGAACGCGAACTGTATCTGCGCGCCGGTGGCGGTGATCCGCTCACCGTGGACTGCACGGTTACGCCGTTCACCGACCGTAACGGCGCCTCGGCGCTGCTGCTGGAGTTTCTTTCGCTCGATCGCCAGCTGCGCATATCGCGCGACGATCAGATGCGGGTTCAGAATCTGGCCAATCGGGAGATGATTCGCGGCCTGGCCCACGAGATCAAGAACCCGCTCGGCGGGCTGCGCGGTGCCGCCCAGCTGCTCGAACGCGAGATCGACGACGACGGGCTCAAGGAGTTCACTACCGTCATCATTCGCGAAGCCGACCGGTTGCAGAACCTGGTGGATGGGCTGCTCGGGCCCAGACGCCCGCCCAACAAGCAGCCGCTCAATATTCATGAGCCGCTCGAACACGTGCGGGCGCTGATCAGCTCCGATCTGCCCGCCAACGTGGAGCTCAAGCGCGATTTCGACCCCAGCATTCCGGAAATCAGGGCCGATCGAGAGCAGCTTATTCAGACGCTTTTCAATCTGGTGGGCAATGCCGTGACCGCGCTCGACGGCAGCGGCGAAATCCTGTTGCGTACCCGAACGCAGCGCCTGTTCACGATTGGCGGTACCCAGCACCGGCTGGTGGCTCGCGTGGACGTGATCGACAACGGGCCCGGCATTCCTCGCGAGCTGCTGCCGCGCATTTTCCATCCCATGGTCAGTTCGCGCGCCGAGGGTACCGGCATGGGCCTGCCGATTGCCCAGTACCTCATTCATCTGCACCACGGGTTGATCGAGTGCGAAAGCCGCCCGGGGCAGACCATTTTCAGCGTCATCCTGCCCCTCGAGGCCGGCGATGATTAGCCAGAACAAGGTGAGTTGGCGATGAGCAAAGGCAATACAGGCACGCTCTCGGCGTGGGTGGTGGACGATGACGAATCCATTCGCTGGGTGCTCGAACGGGCGCTCAAGAGCGCCGATATCGACGTGGTCACCTTCCCCGGCGGCGCCGAACTGCTCGACGCGCTCGAAGAGCAGACACCGGACGTATTGCTGACCGATATCCGTATGCCCGGCATTTCCGGGCTGGATCTGCTCGAGCGCGTGCATGCGCGCAAGCCGGAACTGCCGATCATCATCATGACCGCGCATTCCGATCTGGACAGCGCGGTCTCGGCTTATCGGGGGGGCGCCTTCGAGTATCTGCCCAAACCCTTCGACCTCGACGAAGCCGTGGAGCTCGTGACCCGCGCCGCCCGCCTGGCACGCGAAGACCTGCCGGAAGGAGAAGCCGCTAGACCGCAGGCATCGATCATCATCGGTGAAGCGCCGGCGATGCAGGAAGTGTTTCGTGCCATCGGGCGATTATCGGCCTCCAATATCACGGTGCTGATTACCGGCGAGTCCGGCACCGGTAAGGAACTGGTGGCCCATGCGCTGCACGAGCACAGTCCGCGGGCGAGCCGCCCGTTCATTGCCGTGAATACGGCCGCCATCCCCAAGGATCTGATGGAGTCGGAGTTCTTCGGCCACGAAAAAGGCGCGTTCACCGGCGCCGCCGCACAGCGGCGCGGGCGCTTCGAACAGGCCCATGGCGGCACCCTGTTTCTCGACGAAATCGGCGATATGCCGGCGGATCTGCAGACCCGGCTGCTACGCGTTCTTCAGAACGGCCAGTTCTACCGGGTCGGCGGGCACACGCCGGTATCGGTAGACGTGCGTATTATCGCCGCGACCAATCAGGAGCTGGAAAAAGAGGTTCGCAAGGGCCGTTTTCGCGAGGATCTGTTCCATCGGCTGAACGTCATCCGCCTGCGCGTGCCGCCGCTGCGCGAACGCCGTGAGGATATCCCCTTGCTGCTCGAGTTCTTTCTCGGCCGGGCCGCGCGCGAGCTCGATATGGAGCTCAAGAGCCTGAGCAAGCAGGCCAGCCAGTTTCTCAGCGCTCTGGATTGGGCGGGCAATGTCCGTCAGCTCGAAAACCTGTGTCGCTGGCTGACCGTCATGGCCCCGGGCCGCGAGGTGGTACTTGAGGATCTACCGCAGGAATTGCGGGATGGCAGCGCCATGCCGGCCGCCAATGCGGCCACACCGGTCGCGCACGAAAAGCCCGCCGACGCGCAACAGCCAGCGCCGTCTGCGCCGGTGTCGGAAAACGGCGGCGGCTACGTGCAGGCAGGCGAGCAACGCTGGGACGATCAGCTCGCGCACTGGGCCGAGCAACGACTGTCCGAAGGCGCAGACCACCTGCTCGACGAGGCGATCCCGAGCCTGGAACGGGTGATGATCCGCGCCGCCCTGGCGCGTACCGACGGCCACCGTC
>NZ_CAXGSH010000043.1:0-30495 GCF_964012375.1 uncultured Salinisphaera sp. | reverse complement strand
CGCCTTGCCGCACCGTCTGTGAGGACTCGAACGCGACCCGCGAGAGGTTATGCAGAGCTTCCCTAGGGCGTGCCGTCATGGGATATGACGTCGTATTGCCCGCGCCGGGCGTGTCAGGCAAGGCGCGGATCGCCGATGCGCCGCCCTACCTTATGACGACACGCCCTAGTGCTCGCTCTGGCGCTTATAGTCGTTCGGGTCGATGGCATGGCGTCCGAGCAGCTTGTAGAACTCGGTGCGGTTGCGCTTGGCCAGGCGTGCGCTGCGTGCCACGTTGCCTTCGGTGATGCGTAGCAGCTGTACGAGATAGTCCCGTACGAAGGCATCGCGGGCGTCGGCAAGCGGTTGCAGGGCAGCGGCTGCGTCCGAGCGGCCGCCCTGGCCGGCCAGGGCCTTTTCCACGGCCTGGCTGGAAATGACGTGGCCGCGCGTCAGGGCGACGTTCTGCTCGACCACGTTGGAGAGCTGGCGGATGTTGCCCGGCCAGCGGTGGCGGCACAGCGCTTCCATCGCATCCGGTGAATAGACGCGCGCGCGCCGGCCCGAACGGCTGGCGATCATGTCCAGAAAATGGCGGGCCAGCGGGGCGACGTCTTCCGGGCGTTCGCGCAGGGCCGGCAGCGCCAGGGTGACCACTGCCAGGCGGTAGTACAGATCTTCGCGAAAGCTCTGTTGTTCGATGGCACGGCCGAGGTCACGATGGGTGGCCGAAATCACGCGCACGTTCACCGGCAATGATCTTGCGGCGCCGACCGGGCGCACTTCGCGTTCCTGGAGCACGCGTAGCAGCTTGACCTGTAGCGCTATCGGCATATCGCCGATCTCGTCGAGAAAGACCGTGCCGCCTTCCGCACTTCGGAACAGCCCCTGCTGGGCCTGTTTGGCGTCGGTGAAGGCGCCCTTTTCGTGGCCGAACAGCTCCGACTCGAGCAGCTGTTCCGGCATGGCCCCGCAGTTGATCGCCACGAAGGGGGCGCGTGCCCGCGGACTGGCGTCATGGAGTGCCTGCGCAAGCACCTCCTTGCCGGTGCCCGATTCGCCGGTGATGAGCACGCTGGTATCGCTCGCGGCGACCAGCTTGGCTTCGTCTAGGAGGCGGTTCATCAACGGCGAGCGGGTGACGATGCGCGATCGCCAGATCTGTTGCCAGTCTTCGCTGCCCACGCCGGTTTGCTCCAGCGCCTGGTCGACGCGTGCGAGCAGCACGTCCTTGTCGACGGGTTTGGACAGAAAATCCAGGGCGCCGCCCTGGGTGGCCGCCACGGCCTCGGGAATGGTGCCGTGGGCCGTCAACAGAATGACCGGCAGGTTGGGGTGGCTATGGCTCAGGCGTTCGAGCAGGGCCATGCCATCCATGTCGTCCATGCGCAGATCGGTGATTACGCAATCCGCGCCGTAATTATCCAGCGCGCGCAGGGCGGCAAGGCCGCTTTCGGCGGTTTCGACATGGTGGCCCGCGCCTTCCAGGCGCAGGGCAAGCAGTCGGCGCAGGCTGGGGTCGTCGTCGACCAGCAGTATCTTGCCTCCGCGTGCCATTTAAGGTGTGGAATCGCCGAGACGCGTTTCGATTTCCGCCAGTTCGCGCAATTTGCGGCGCGCGTCGTCGAGTTCGTGTTCCAGTTCCCGGATATGCGCGCGTTGCTGGGCACCCGGATCTTGCGATGCGCTCGGTAGCCGTGCGTCGGAGGACGCCGGCACGGAGGCGCTGGCGGCGATGCCGGATTCGCTGCCCGCGGCGTTGTGGGCACTTTGGTTGTACAGACGCGCCAGATCGTTGAGGTATTGAACGGCGGCCGCGCTCCAGTCGGCGTCGTCGGCGCTCAGCGCGCGCTGGGCATAGCGTGCGGCCTCGTCCGGCGTATAGCGGCGCTGACCGGGGGTGCCGAAGGCCACGGCGAGGTGCGCATAGCTATGCGCATCGGGCCGGGTATCGACCTCTTCCCGGGCGAGGCTGACCGCTCGGGCGCGCGCTTCGGGCGTGGCCTGGCGTAGTCGGGCCGCATAGTCGAGCAGATCCAGCACCGGGTCACGCTCGTGTGCCAGCGGCATGGCCGGTGAGGTTTCCACGCGATCAGCCAGTGCCGAGGCGGGCCGGTCGGTCGTGCAGCCGCTGATCGCCGCGGTCGCGGCGACAAGCGTCGTCATGATCCATAGCGGGCGCGTACGTACTTCAAACGGCATGGCGATCGGGGATTTCGACTTTGAACAGGGCGCCGCCGCCGGGCGCGTCGGTCACATCGATACGCCCGCCGTGGGCCTGCACGCATTCGCGTACCACCGACAGGCCGATGCCGGTGCCGCGCAGCGCGCCGCGTGCGTGGGTCTTGCTGTTTGCACCCTGGTAGAAGGCATCGAAGATGGCGCCACGCTCTTGCTCGGGCACGCCCGGGCCCTGATCGCTGATCACGATCGTTGTTGCCGCCACCATGCGTTCGGCGGCGAGCGTGACGGTGGACCCCGTGGGCGCGAACTTCACCGCGTTGGCGAGCAGATTGTCGACGATAAGCTGCATACGGTCCCGGTCGGCCGTGATTTCCATGGTTGCGCCCGGCGTGATCACCGTGAGCGTCTTGCCCTCGATCGTAAGCCGCTGGCGGGCCACGATTGCCTCGAAAAGCGCGTTCAGATCGAAGCGCTCGTACTCAAGTTTAGCGTGTTGTTGCTGCCAGGCGGCAAAGTCGAGCAGGTTGTCGATGAGTTTAGCCAGCTCGATGCTGTTCTGCTGCAGGATTTCGGCAACATCGGCCTGGGCCGCGTTGAGCTTGCCTACCGTGCCGTCGCGCAGCAGATCGGCGCCTTCACGGATGCTGGCCAGCGGCGTTTTCAGTTCGTGCGACATATGGCGGATGAACTGCTGCTTTTCGTTTTCCAGCGTTGCCAGCCGGCGGCGCATCCAGTCCAGCCGCGCGCCCAGCGCGTCGAGTTCGACGGTGGGCGCGAAGACCTTGATCTGCTGCGAGAAGTCGCCGTCGCCGAGGCGGGTGACGGCCCCGGAAATCTGACGCAGCGGGCGTGCGATCACCACGACGAAAAGCGCGGTGAGGGCGAGCGTGCCCGGAATCAGCGCGAACACGCACAGCAGCAGGAAAAAGCGGGCATCCGCGGCCGTGGCCTGCAGCCGGGCCAGTTCGCGGTCGATGAACACATTGCCTTGCTGGGTGATCAGGTCGGTCTCGCGCTGCATGTCGGTGAGTTCGTCGATCACGCCGCCCACGTCCGTGGGGCGGGCGCGCAGCCGTTCGGCCAGTGCGCGCGCCTGGCGGCGCAGCGTATCGAGGTTCCAGCCCGGCAACGTATCCAGTTCGAGCGCGCCGAGCGCATCGAGCATGTCATCGAATTCCTGGCTCTGGCGCTCGAAACGCTCGACCAGCTCGTCGCTTTGCAGTACGCCGTACTGGCGTGCGCTGCGCTCCATGCCCACCAGCAGTGAACCCAGGCGCTTGCTGTAACGGGTGACTTCGACGCCTTGCAGCACCAGGCGCTCGCTCTGGCCGGTGAGCCGATCCACATAGGCCACGCCGAAAAGCACCGCGACGATCAGCGGCAGGGCGACCAGCCCGAAGCTGCTGAGAAGCAGCCCGGTGATCGAGCGTGGACGAAAGATCAGCCGGCGGCGACCGTGGCCCTTGGGTGGCGGCTCGACGACAGCGGAAACGGGACGCGACATGCACACAGCATAGCGTGAACAACGTCGACGTTGCGTCGGCTGGTCCTGCGGGGCTACCGTCTGGCGCTTGTTCCTGCCTCCCGAGAGACCCCTGCATGACCGGCACTTTCGCAGTCGATACGCCATCCGTTGAAACCGAGACCGGCCTGCCGCAGCTGGCGTGGCTGGAAGCGCGCACGCGCGAGCTGCTCGCCGAGGCCCAGCGTCGGGGTGCCGACCAGGCCGAGGTGTCGCTGTCCGCCTCGCGGGCGCTTTCGGTGACCGCGCGTGCCCGCCAGCGCGAATCCGTGGAGCACGAAGGCGATCGCGGAGCGAGCCTCACCGTGTACTGCGGCCAGCGCAGTGGCAGCGCTTCGACGACCGACCTGACAGCCGACGGGCTGCGTGCCGCCCTCGACCAGGCGCTTACCATCGCGCGGTTCACCGAAGCCGACACATTTGCCGGGCTCGCCGATGCCGAACTCATGGCCGGCGAACAGCCCGACCTGTCGCTTTATCATCCCTGGTCGCTGGATGCCGAGCAGGCGTTGGAGATGGCGCTGCAACTCGAGGCCGCCGCGCTCGACTATGACGCACGCATTGCCCAGACCGAAGGGGCCACGGTCGCCAGCCGCGACGGCGTGAGCGTCTACGGCAACAGTCACGGCTTCGTCGGCGGCGAGCGCGCCAGCCGCCATGCGCTCAGCTGTCAGCCGCTGGCCCGTGCCGATGCCGGCATGCAGCGGGAAGTCGCCTTCTCCCAGGCCCGCCACGCCGACGAGCTGCAGGCGGTTGAGGCGGTCGGTCGTCTTGCGGCCGAGCGCGCGGTTGCGCGGCTCGGGGCGCGTACCCCGCCGACCACCACCGCATCGGTGTTGTTCACACCGCGTGTTGCCCGTGGGCTGTGGGGGCATCTGGTCGCTGCGATCAGCGGCGGCGCGCTCTATCGCAACGCCAGCTTTCTCAAGGACAAACTCGAGCAGTCGATCGCGGTCGAGGCACTGACCCTGAGCCAGCATCCGCACCGACCGCGCGGGCTGGCCAGTGCCGCCTTCGACGGCGACGGCGTGGCCACCGCCGAGCGCACCCTGGTCGACCAGGGCGTACTTCGTGGCTACGTGCTATCGGCTTATACCGCCCGACGCCTGGGCCTGACCTCGACCGGCAATGCCGGCGGTGTCTTCAACCTCGACGTGGCCCCCGGCACCGATGACTTCGACGCGCTCGTCGCCGGCATGGGGCGTGGTCTTGTGGTCACCGAGCTGATGGGTCAGGGCGTCAACCTGGTCAACGGCGACTATTCGCGTGGTGCGGCCGGGTTCTGGGTCGAGAACGGCAAGATCGCCTATCCGGTTGAAAACGCCACCATCGCCGGCAACCTGGACGAGATGTATCAGGGGATCGACGCCCTGGGCAGCGACGTGGATTTCGGTGCCGCCCTGCGTACGCCGTCGGTGCTGATTGGTTCGATGACGATCGCCGGGCAGTGACTTTGTCTCGCGTTCGTGTGATCGCCCGCAAACAAACGCGGACAGCTGCGAATAAGGCGGGCGCCGAGGTCGGTGCGGGCGCCAAGCCGTAAGCCAGACGGCGATCGCTGCGGTGGCCCGCCGAACCATCCAGGTCGAATCGGCCCCAGAGGCGCCTTCGTTGTTGGATTAGGCTTCGCTAATCCAACCTGTGCAATACGCGACGCGACGAATTACAGGCGGTTTGCACCGGGCAGGCAGGCGCCATTGCGACGCGCGTCGCAGGCTATCGGCTGACGGGTGGCTGGGGTCAGCGCAGCAGGAACAGCGTGCCCAGGCCGAGAAAGGCGCCAAAGCCGATCACGTCGGTGATGGTGGTCAGCACCACCGAGCCTGCCAGCGCCGGGTCGATGCCCATCTTCTTCATTGCCAGTGGAATCGCCACGCCGGCGATGGCGGCGCCGATCTGATTGATCACCAGCGCCACGGCGATAATCAGCCCAAGAGTCGGGTTGCCGAACCAGAGCTGGGCGACCACGCCGACCACGGCGCCCCATAACAAACCATTGATGACCGCCACCGCCAGTTCCTTGATCAGCAGGGTCTTGGCGTTGCCGAAGCCGATCTGGCCAAGCGAGAGGCCACGAATCATGAGGGTGAGCGTCTGCGAGCCGCCGATGCCGCCCATGCTGGCCACGATCGGCATGAGCACGGCAAGCGCAACCACCTGCGAAAGCGTGGCTTCGAACAGGCCGACCACCTGCGCTGCCAGAAACGCGGTGAGCAGGTTGGCGCCCAGCCAGGTCGCCCGCCGCCGTGCGCTGCGCGCGATCGGCGCGAATACGTCTTCTTCCTCGTCGAGGCCGGCCATGCTCATGATCGAGTGCTCGGCTTCGTCGCGAATCACGTCCACCACGTCGTCGATGGTGATTCGGCCGACCAGCTTTTCGTTTTCGTCGACCACCGGCGCCGAGATCAGGTCGAGGTCCTGAAAGCGCTTGGCCACCTGGGCGGCCGACATATCGACCGGCAGGGCTTCGATATCGGTGTTCATCACCTCGGATACGTCGCGTTCGGGGTCGAGCGTGAGCAGCTTGGCCAGCGTGAGCATGCCCAGATAGCGGCCATAGCGCGAAATCACGAACAGCGATTCGGTATCGTCGGGCAGGGTGCCGCGCTGCTGTAGATAGCGGCGTACGACGTCCAGCGACACGTCCGGGCGTACCGTGATGGTGTCGTTGTTCATCAGGCCGCCGGCCGAGTCCGACGGGTAGGACAGCACCGCTTCCAGGCGCTCGCGGTTGTCCAGGTCCATCGTGTGCAGAACTTCGCGGGTGACCTGCTCGGGCAGGTCCTCGATCAGGTCCGCGAGGTCGTCGATCGGCATGCCTTCGGTGGCTGCCAGCAGCACGTCGTCGTCGAGGGCGTCGATCAGCTCGGCGCGCACCTCGTCGTTGACGTGCAGCAGGGTTTCGCCGTGATCGTCTTCCGGCACCAAGCGCCAGACCAGCTCGCGCTTGGTGCGCGGGATCGATTCCAGCAGCAGACCGATTTCGGCCGGGGAGAGCGAATGCAGCATCGGCTTGAGCCGACGCATGCGCCCGGATTCCAGCGCCTCGTTTAGATGCGCGAGCCGCGATTCCATCTGATCTTCAGTGGTCTTGGCTTCGCTCATCGCAGCGCGTGTCCGAATCGGTGGGGGTGCTTAGAAAATAGCAGAAAAATACGGATTTTCCTGCGTTTTTTATGACAACCGGTCAGCTCCGGGTGTGTCTGGCCAAATCGAGCCGCCCGCGCGAGCAGCGATTGTCCCATATCGAGGGTAACAGTGATTCTTTACAAGCGGACGAACCGGCGCCGCATTCGGGGCTACGCAAAGCGCTGTGTAGGCTTGTGTTCGCCCGGTCGGGTACCGTGCCTGTGCGACCTGTGGTCTGGCTGGGCGGCAAAGCACCTGTCGCAGCGATGGCTCGGGCCGCCGCGCAGAGTGGGGGGCGTGCGGCCGGGTGGCTCAGCCCACCAGCTGTTGACTGAGCGTTTCCAGCGCTTCGCGATACATCTGTGCGTCGGTGAAGGCGAGTATTTCGCGCGTGCGCGTCTTGAGCGCGTCAACATCGGCATTCATGATCGCCCGCTTGACTTCGAGCACGCTGGCCGGGTGCATCGAGAATTCGGTGAGTCCGAGCCCGAGTAGCAGGGCGGTATAACGTTTGTCCGAGGCCATCTCGCCGCACATCGATACGCTGATACCGGCCGCGGCCCCCGCTTCGATGGTCATGCGGATCAGCTGCAGCACCGCGGGGTGCAGCGGGTCGTAGAGGTAGTTGATCTCGTCGTCGATACGATCCATGGCCAGCGTGTACTGAATGAGATCGTTGGTCCCCAGCGAAAAGAAATCGCAGTACTGGGCCAGCAGCGGCGCGGCGAGGGCCGCGGCCGGCACCTCGATCATTGCGCCCACCTGCAGCTGGGCATCGAAGTCCAGGCCGTCGCGCCTGAGCTCGTTCTTGAGCTCGTCGATGAGATGGTGGGTCTGACGCATCTCCTGAATATTCGACACCATGGGCAGCATGATGCGCAGATCGCCTTCGGCCGAGGCGCGCAACAGCGCTCGCAGCTGGGTACGAAACAGTTCGGTTTCTTTCAGGCACAGGCGGATGGCACGCAGCCCCAGCGCCGGATTGCTCGAGGTCTTGCCGGCATTGCGGCCGACCGTTTTGTCCGCGCCCAGATCGAGGGTGCGAATGGTGACCGGGCCGTCCACCGAGCGCAGCACGCGCCGGTAGGCGGCCAGCTGCTCCTCTTCACCGGGGGTTTCGTCGCGGTTCATGTAGAGGAATTCGGTGCGGTAAAGGCCGACGCCTTCGGCGCCCACTTCAGCGGCATCGGCGCTGTCGTCGGGCAGCTCCACATTGGCGAGCATGCGCACGCGCACGCCGTCGGTGGATACCGCCGGCTCGTCGCGCAGCATGCCGAGCATGCGCCGATAGCGCGCATCGCGTTTCTGCCGATGGCGATAGAACTCGAGCGCGGCTTCATCCGGGCCGGCGAGCACGTGTCCCGCCTCGCCATCGACGACCACTGTTTCGTCGTCGACCAGCAGGCGCCGGGCATTGTGCATGCCCACAATGGCCGGAATACGCAGGCTGCGGGCCAGAATCGCGGAATGCGACAGCGGCCCGCCGTGTTCGGTAACGAAAGCCGCCACGCCCTGCTGATGCAGCAGGATGATATCGGCCGGCGTGAGCTCGTCGGCCACGATGACCGGCGGCGGCGCATCCGGGGCTTCCCGCGTTTCGATGGTGCGTTCCTGCTTGAGCAGAATGCGCTGGATGCGCGCGGTCACATGGGCGACATCGTCGCGCCGGGTGCGCAGATAGCTGTCGTCCATCTGGTCGAACACCGCGGTGAGGTGTTCGGCCTGCATCTTGAGCGCGGCCTCGGCGTTGCAATGGTGTTCGCGGATCAGCGCACAGACCGTATCGGTGAGTGCGCTGTCCTGCATCATCAGCAGGTGCGTTTCGATAAAGGCGCCGATTTCGGACGGGGCGTTGGCCGGAATCTGTTCGCGAATATCGGCGAGCTGGTCGCGAGCGTCCTCGAGCGCGCTTTGAAAACGCGTGATCTCGGCTTCGACGTGGTCCGGCGAGATCGAATATTCGGGGATGTCGAGATCGGTGCCGTGCACGCGATGCACCGCGCCGATGGCTACGCCCCGCGATACCCCGATGGCCGCCAGCCACAGGCTCATGTCATGGCCCGGTTATGTGTACGCCGCTCGATCACGACTACTGGCCTTCGCCGAAGCGATCGCGCACCAGTTCGTCGAGCGCATCCAGCGCGGCTTCGGCATCGTCGCCCTCGGCGGTGACTTCGATACGCGAGCCGCGCGCTGCGGCGAGCATCATCACGCCCATGATCGACTTGCCCGAAACCTCGCGGCCGTCCTTGGCTACCCGGATGTCGGCGTTGTACTGGGAAGCGACGGTCACGAACTTGCTGGCGGCACGCGCATGCAGGCCGAGCTTGTTGACGATGGCGAGTTCACGGGTGGGCATAACGAGGGTCGTCGTGTCGATTGAAAACGAATGGGTGAAGGATCAGCGCTCGGATTGAGACGGGCAGGCCATAACGCCGGCACGCCCGGCCTCGATGGCCGAGGCGGCCAGGTCGTCGAGCGCAAGCTGGGGGTAATTGTAAACGCGCACCAGCATGGACAGGTTGATGCCGGCGACCACGCGCGCGCCGTACTGGGCCGCGGCCCGGGTGGCGATGTTGCTCGGCGTGGAGCCAAAGGCGTCGGTGATGATCAGCACGCCGTCGCCTTCGTCCAGCCGCGCGAGCGCGGCATGGGCGGCGTCGCTGCGTTCATCGGGGTCGTCGTGGCGATGGACCTCGAGAACTTCGGTCGGACGCGACAGCTCGCCAATCATGCCGGTGACGGTGTCCACGAAATGCGCGCCGAGACGGCCGTGGGTGATCAGCAATACACCGATCACGGGCGCGTCTCGGCTACGAAAAAGCTAGTGCAGTTCATTGTGTCTTACCAGCGTCTGGGCATAGGTTTCACGCAGGCGGCGGGCCAGCTGTTCAACGATATAGACCGAGCGATGCTTGCCGCCGGTGCAGCCGACCGCAATCGTGACATAGGCGCGGTTTTCGCGCGCGAAATCGGGCAGCCAGCGACTCACGAAGCCGTGGATATCGTCGAGCATCGCCCCGGTTTGCGGCTGTGCTTCCAGATGCGCGGCCACCGGTGCGTCCTGACCGGTGAGCGCGCGTAGCTCGGGCACCCAGTGCGGATTAGGCAGGCAGCGCACGTCGAAGACGAAATCCACCGCCTGCGGCAGCCCGTACTTGAAGCCGAACGACTGCAGCAGAATCGACATCTCGCCGCTTGCGCCGCCCTCGACCCGGTTGCGGATGATGTCGCGCAGCTGGTGGATATTGGTATGGCTGGTATCGATCGAGACATCCGCGCTGTCGGCGATAGGGGCCAGCAGCTTGCGGTCGGCATGCACCGCGTCGATCAGCGAGGTCTGGTCGTCGGTAAGAGGGTGTTTGCGCCGGGTTTCCGAATAGCGGCGCAGGATGGTGTCGGTATCCGCATGCAGATAGATGACCTCGATCTCGATGCCGCCCTCGCGCAACGACTGGATACGATCGCGAAAGCCGGCGATTTCGCCACGCCGCGAACGCGAATCGATGCCCACTGCGAGGCGGTCGAAATCCAGCCCCTCGCTGTTGAGCGTATCCGCCGACACGCCGCTGAGCAGGCCCAGCGGCAGGTTATCGATACAGTAGTAGCCCAGGTCCTCGAGCATGTGCAGCGCGACCGACTTCCCGGACCCCGCCAGACCGCTCACCACGATCAGTCGCATGACTCACCTTCAGGATTGAATACGCTTGCTAAGCCGTTGTGCCGTATTGTGGCCAACATCGCGGCCGGCTGCGAGCCTACGGTGGGTTTGCGACGCTTTGGTGACCCGGGCGGGTGGGTCACGGCTCGTAAGACGTCGCGCTGGCGGCCATGGCCAGGCTCTGACGGGTGGCGAACTGTTCGTCGCTGTACTGGCCCTGCATACGCAGCAGGTGGTCGCGACAGGCGGCCTCAACCAGCACGGACAGGTTGTGACCCACAGCAACGGGCAGGGTGATTTCGGGGATGTCGACATCCAGGATCCGGCGCTGCGTACGCGTGCCGGTGAGTCGATCCGGCGCGTCCAGGGTTCCAGACTCCGGGCGCACCAGGCGAATGATCAGGCCCAGCTGCTTGCGGCGCTTGATCGCGGCTTCGCCGAACATGGCGCGAATATTGAGAATGCCCAGGCCCCGCACTTCCAGAAAATCCTGCAATACCGGCGGGCAGCCGCCGTTGAGATCGTCCGGGCCCAGCAAGGCGAATTCCGGCGCATCGTCGGCCACCAGGCGATGGCCGCGATTGATCAGCTCGAGCGCCAGCTCGCTCTTGCCCACGCCCGGCTCCCCGGTCAACAGCAGGCCGATCGAAAGCACTTCGAGAAACACGCCGTGCACGGTGACCTGGCGGGCCAGGGCCTCACCCAGGAAATGACGCAGACGATAGGCCGCACGATGGCCGCTGGCGGCGGTTTCGAATACGGCAATGCCGGCCTCGGAGAAGGCGTCGCGCAGGGCCGCTATGAGCGTGCGTCCGTCGGCCACCACAACCAGTTTGGTGGCGCCCGACGTCACGCGTTCGAGCACGTGGGCGAGCTGGGCTTCGTCGATGCTGTCGAGGTAGGCGGTCTCGGGCTCGCCGATGACCTGAACCTGGGGCGGGTGGATGAAGTTGAGATAGCCGACCATCGGTACGCGACGGCCGTCGATACGGGTGGCGCCCAGCGTTTGCTGTCCGCCGATCTCCTCCGGCCAGTGCAGGCCGAGAGAAGACTTAAGGCGCGCGAACACGGTGTCTACCGCGACCCGTCGGGTCGCAAGCGATTCGTCGTCGAACAGATCGTCGCCGGGTCGTGCCACCGCTAAGGTCGGTTCATGCGTCGCTGGTGTCGCGGGCGATGAGCGTCTTGTAGACCTTTTCATCGTCGCTGGCATCGCGCAGCTCGGCCAGCGTCTGGTTTTCGGAGAACAGCTCCGCGAGGCGGCGCAGCAGCTTGAGATGTTCTTCGGTGGATTTCTCCGGCACCAGCAGACCGAACACCAGATCCACCGGCTGTTCGTCGTTGGATTCGAAATTGACCGGCTGGGGCAGGCGCATGAAGGCGCCAATGCAGTCATCGATCCCTTTCATGCGCGCATGCGGAATCGCGACGCCGTCGCCAATACCGGTACTGCCGAGCTTTTCTCGGGAAATCAGGCCGTTGAAGATTTCGCTGGCGGTGAGGTAGGGGGTTCCTTGGGTCAGGAATTCGGCCAATTGCTCGAGCGCGCGCTTTTTACTCTGTACGTCGTCGGCAAGACGTACGCGCTCGGGAGCGACGATATCGGCGATGTTCATAAACTTCCTTTAAGCGATACAAAATGCGTGCGGTGGTCCGGCCATTGGCTCGCGGCCGCTGGCCGGACCCGGCTCACCTCACCCGGCATCCATGTTCAGATTCGCGTGGCGGGCCTGCCGATTGTGGTGATCCTTTTCCTTTTCCTTGTGCTTGAGCGTCTGCCGGTCAAGTTTGTCGACCATGCCGTCGATCGCCGCATACATGTCGTCCTGCGTGCATTCGGCATGCAGAGTGGCACCGCGAACCTGCATGGTGACTTCGGCCTTGTGCCGCACCTTTTCGACTTCGAGTACGACTTCCGCATCGATCACGTCATCGAAATGGCGTTCTATGCGGTCCATCTTGGACGCCACATAGTTATGCAGCGCTTCGGTCATGTCGATGTGATGCCCGGAGATGTTCAGGTTCATCAGGTACTCCTTGTCGGCTTGTGGAAAAGCGCGTGTGAAGCGGTTCAGCTTGCCTGTCGCCGGCGCTCGTGCGAGGGCGCGATCGACAGGGCTTCGCGATACTTGGCCACCGTGCGACGGGCGACCTTGATACCGTTTTCCAGCAACAGCTCGGCGAGCTTGCTGTCGGAGAGCGGCTTGCCGGGGCGTTCGTCGGCGACCATGCGCTTGATCATGGCCTGGATCGCCGTTGCCGAGGCGCTGCCACCATCCGTCGTCGAGACGTGGCTGGAAAAGAAATACTTGAGTTCGAAAATGCCCCGCGGGGTCTGCATGTATTTGTTGGCCGTGGCACGGGAGACGGTGGATTCGTGGATATCGAGCTGCTCTGCCACATCCCGCAGCACGAGCGGTTTCATGGCTTCTTCACCATATTCCAGAAAAGCGCGCTGTGCTTCAACAATCGTTTGTGCGACCTGCAGCAGCGTGTCGTTACGGCTTTTCAGGCTGTTGAGGAAAAAACGCGCCTCCTGCAGATGCGACTTGAGCGTGGTCTGATCGGCGCTCTTGTCGGCGCGCTTGATCAAGGCCAGATACTGGCTGTTGATGCGCAGGCGCGGTGCGATCTCTGCATTCAGCGACACCTGCCAGCGCGAGGACTGCCGGGTGACGAAGACTTCGGGCACCACGTAATTGGATTCGTGGTCGGAAAACGCCTCGCCCGGATGGGGCTGCAGGGTCTGGATGAGCGCGATCGCCCGTTCCAGCGCCTGCGTTTCGATTTCCAGCCGGCTCGCCAGCGCGGCGCGATCGCGCGAGGCGAGGCATTCCAGCGGTTCCTCGTCGATGATGCGCAGGGCGGTATGACGGCCCGGCGTTGCTGCCGGCATCTGGTGAAGCTGGATGCTCAGGCATTCGGCAAGACAGCGCGCGGCAACGCCCGGCGGGTCGAAACGGTGAATTTCGCCGAGTACGGTTTCAATCGCGGCCTCATCGGTATCGAAATCCCGGGCAAGGCGCGGTGCTAGCTCCGGCCAGTCGTCGAGCAGGCCGCGTTCGTTGATGGCATCGATGACGTGGTCGGCGATGGCGCGCTGGGTTTCGGTAAAGCGGTGCATGTCCGCCTGCCAGCTCAGATGCGCGTGCAGATCGGGCGTGCTGGTGAGGTTGGCCTGGCGATAGTCCCAGTAGTCTTCGTCATCGCTGGTCGGCGCCGGTGCCGGCGTGGCACTGCCGGCGTAGATGTCGTTCCAGTCGGCGTCGACGGGCAGGTTCTCGGGAATCTCGGCGCCGGCCTCGCTCGCGCTGCGCTGGCTTTCAGCGCTTTCCGCGCGGCTGGCTTCGCGGGTGTCGATTTCGTCGTGACCATCATCCGCTTCGAGCATGACGTTGGATTCCAGCGCTTCCTGAATCTCGGTCTTGAGATCCAGGGTGGACAGCTGGAGCATGCGAATCGCCTGCTGCAACGCAGGCGTCATCGTCAGGCTTTGCGACAGATTGAGGTTCAGCGACTGTTTCATAGTCGGAAATCCTCGCCGAGGTAGACCTCCCGTACCTTGCGATCGGCCAGGATCGCTTCGCCCGGGCCGTCTGCGATAACGGCCCCGTCGCTGAGGATATAGGCGCGCTCGCAGATCGACAGCGTCTCGCGCACGTTGTGGTCGGTGATCAGCACGCCGATGCCGCGGTTTTTAAGATGCGTGATGATGCTGCGGATATCGCCGATGGAAATGGGGTCGATGCCGGCAAACGGTTCGTCGAGCAGCATGTACTGCGGCTGGGCGGCGAGCGCGCGCGCGATTTCCACCCGCCGGCGTTCGCCGCCGGACAGATTCACGCCCTTGGAATCGGCGATATGGCCAATTGACAGCTCGTCGAGCAGCGACGCGAGTTCGCGGTCGATATCGGCTTTGTTCAGGCCAGGGCGTATTTGCAGGATGGCGCGGATATTGTCGGCCACCGACAGCTTGCGAAAGACCGAGGCTTCCTGTGGGAGATAGCCGATGCCCAGCTTCGCACGGGCATGCATGGGCAGGCCGATCAGGCTGCGTTCGCCGAGCATGATCTGCCCGGTATCGGGCGTGACCAGTCCCACGATCATGTAGAACGAGGTGGTCTTGCCGGCGCCGTTGGGCCCGAGCAGGCCCACCACTTCGCCCGGCGCCAGCGACAGGCTGACGTCCTGAACCACGGCGCGTCCCTTGTAGCGCTTGCTCAGGTTTTCGGCGACCAGCCGCTGGCCGTTCGCCGTCCCGGCGGTCGAACTCACGGTTGCGTATCCTCTTGCGGCTGAATGGTGATACGCACGCGCTTGCTGTCCGATCCGCCCCGTTCGGCCTGGGTGCGTTCGGTGTCCAGGTTGTGGCGGATGACCTGGCCGTTGATTTCGTCACCGCCGCGGCGTACTACCGCATCGCCGCGCAGCACGATGGTGGAATCGTTGTTGGTGTATTCGATCTGGCCGGCGTTGCCGGTAACCACGTCGTTGCCCTCGCGATCGGGCTGCTTGTCGAACTTGGCCGGGCTGCCGTCGAGCACGGCCTTGATGTTGCCGCGGTCGTTGATGCGCGTCACCACCAGCCGGTGGCCGGTCAGGGTGAGCCCGCCGCGGGTGAGCACCACGTTGCCCGTATAGGTGCTTGTGCCTTGCTGCTGGGACAGATCGGCGCTGTTGGATTCGATACGAATCGGCAGTGGCTGTTGCTGTGCAGGCGCTGCGCCGGTTGCCAGCACAAGCCCGAGCGCGACCAGCGCGACCGACAGACCCCTACGGCGTGTAAGTGACTTGTACATTTTCGAGCAGTCTCAGCTTGTCGGTTTTCAGGTTGACCTCCATGCCGTCGCCTTCGACGCGTTGGCCGGGCTCGGTGGCGGTCACATGGGCCTGCGTGTCGATACGGTCGGTATCGGGGCGCACCCAGGCGTTGTCGGTGACGATCTCGACGACGTTGCCGTTGACCCGCGGATGCCGCCCCGTGACCCCGTCGTAGAGATAGATATCGCGTTCGCCGGCGGGTATGCGGCCGCGCTCGGCGCTTACGTCCCAGTAGGTTTTGGTGCCTGCAAGGTAGTGTACGTCAATATCCGTGAGCCGAGCCGAGTCGTCCGCGAAGTGCAGACTTTCGCCGACGGTCATGCGATAGGCGAGTCTGCCGTTGTCGTCCATCTGGCGCACGACGGCATCGCTCATGTAGTAGTCGCTGTTGTCCGGGGTGGACAGACGCGGCGCATCATCGGCGCCTGACGTGCGCTCGTTGTTGATCACGCGCAGACCTAGAAGCACGGCCGATGCCACGAGCAGAATGGCGACGATGCGTAGCATGTCGGCAGCCGCTAGCGGGCGTCGTGGGCGGCGATGATCAGTTCGCAGGCTTCGCGAACCGCACCCTGACCGCCATCGAAGCGACTCACCCAGTGGGCGCTCTCGATGACGTCTTCAACCGCGTCGGCCACGGCCATGGCCAGGCGAGCCTGGCGCATCAGGCCCAGGTCGGGCAGATCATCGCCCATGACCGCGGCCTGATCGGGGGTGAGTTCGAGTTCGGCCAGCAGGGCTTCGAAGTCCAGCTGCTTGTCGTGGCTGTCGAGATAGATGTACTCGACGCCCAGGGAATGCAGGCGTGCAGCCACCGCCGGCGAGGGACGGCCGCTGATTGCGGCCACGGCCACGCCGGCTGCCTGCAGGCGTTGAATGCCCAGCCCGTCGCGTACGCTCATGCTCTTTATCTCTTCGCCGTGGTCGTAGAGATAAAGCTTGCCGTCGGTCATCACGCCGTCGACGTCGAACACGGCCACGCGAATGTCGGCAGCGCGCTTCTGGATTTCGCTGAACTCGGGTTTCATATCACTCCGGCTCGCAGGAGATCCTGCATGTTGAGCGCCCCTTCGGGGCGATTGTCGGCATCCACCACCAGCAGCGCGCCGCCGCCGATACGATGCGCCTGCAACAGGCGCACGGCTTCGGCAGCAAGCATGTCGGCGGTCACGGTTTTCGGTGAACGGGTCATGTGATCGGCAATGCCGGCGTGTTTGATATCGATGTCCTGATCCAGTGTGCGACGCAGATCGCCATCGGTAAATACGCCCGCCAGGCGGCCGTCGGCATCGACGACGCCGGTCATGCCCAGCCCCTTCGCGCTCATTTCCAGCAGTGCCTCGCGCAGCGGCGCGTCCGTCGATACCCGCGGCAGCTCGTCGCCGGTGTGCATGATATCGCCCACGGTCAGCAGCAGTCGCCGACCGAGCGCGCCACCGGGATGGGAGCGGGCAAAATCCTCGGCGGTGAAATGGCGCGCTTCGAGCAGCGCGATGGCCAGCGCATCGCCCATCACCAAGGCGGCGGTGGTAGACGAGGTAGGCGCCAGCTCCAGCGGGCAGGCCTCGAGTTCCACGGCGACATCCAGATGCACGTCGGCTCGCTGGGCCAGGGTCGACTCGGCATTGCCGGTCATCGCGATCAGCGGCACGTCCAGGCGCTTGATCAGCGGCAGAATCGTGAGGATCTCGCCGGTTTCGCCGGAATAGGACAGGGCGATGACCACGTCCTGTGCGGTGATCATGCCCAGATCGCCGTGGCTGGCCTCGCCCGGATGCACGAAGAAAGCGGGCGTGCCGGTAGAGGCCAGCGTGGCCGCGATCTTGCCCGCGATATGACCGGATTTGCCCATGCCGGTCACCACCACGCGCCCCGGGCAGGCGATCAGCGTTTCGGCCGCGGCTGCGAACTGGGTATCGATGCGTGCCGACAGCGCTGCCACGGCCGCGGCTTCGATATCGATGACGCGTCGAGCCGAATTCATGATGTCCTGTGCGTTCATACCCTCATTCTAGCGTAGCTGCGACACGCCAACATGTTGTTCGTTCAGGCTTTCGGTCAATGGTGCGATGATCGCCGGTCGTTGTCGTATGCAGGTTTGCATGCGCCCCGTATAATGCGCGCCCTTTTGTTCGACCCGTGCGGCTGCGATGACCGAACCCGCTATCTCCATACAGAACGTCGAAAAACGCTACCCGAGCACCCATGCGCTCAAGGGGGTGTCCTTCGATATTCGTCCGGGTGAATACTTTGGCCTACTGGGCCCCAACGGGGCCGGAAAATCCACCCTGATCAGCATCATTGCCGGTCTCGCCCATGCCACGGCCGGCAGCGTGTCCGTGCTCGGCCACGACGTGCGCCGCGATTTTCGCCGCTCTCGCCGTGCGCTCGGCGTGGTGCCCCAGGAGCTGGTTTACGACCCGTTCTTTCCGGTGCGCGAAATGCTGCGTATCCAGGCCGGCTATTTCGGCTGCTGCAAGGACTACTGGCCGTGGATCGACGAGCTGCTCGAGCGCCTCGACCTGACCGACAAGGCAGAGGTTTCGATGCGCGCGCTCTCCGGTGGCATGAAGCGGCGCGTGCTCATCGCCCAGGCGTTGGTACACAAGCCGCAGGTGGTCATTCTCGATGAGCCGACGGCCGGCGTGGACGTGGAGCTGCGGCGCACGCTCTGGCATTTCACCCGCGAACTCAACGAGGCCGGCCATACCATCGTGCTGACCACGCATTATCTGGAAGAGGCCGAAGAGCTGTGCGATCGTATCGCGATCCTCGACCGCGGGCGGCTGTCGGTACTCGAAGACAAGCGCGCGCTGCTTGATCGCCATCCCTATCGTTTTCTGTCCCTGCAGCTGTCGGGTAACGGCGGCGCATTGCCGGCCAGCGTCGAGCGGCTCATCGAGGATCGCCACGACGACACGCTCGATCTCAAGCTCGAGCAGGGCAAGGATTTCATCGCCGATGTGATGGAGCAGATCCGGGACGCGGGCTATCGCATTCAGGATGTACGCACGCGTGAGCCGTCGCTGGAGAATATTTTCGTCGAGCTCACCGACCACTCCAACGACCGTGACGAGGGCGCCGCATGAACTGGCAGGGCTGCTTCACGCTTTTTTCCAAGGAAGTCCGGCGCTTTTACAGCGTTATCCTGCAGACGGTCGGCGCGCCGGTGGTCACCGCGCTGCTCTACATGGTGGTGTTCGGCCAGGTGCTCCAGGGCCAGGAAATCCAGGGCGTACCGGCTTCGGCGTTTCTGGTGCCGGGACTGATGATGATGAGCATCATTCAGAATTCGTTCGCCAATACCTCGTCGAGCCTGACCCAGTCCAAGATCAACGGCAATCTGGTGTTCTTGTTGATGACGCCGTTGTCGGCGTTCGAGATCTACCTGGCCTATATCGGCGCATCGCTGGTGCGCGCGACGCTGGTGGCCTGCGTGTTGTATCTGGTCACACAGCTGTTCGTGACGGTGCCAATCGCCAATCCGCTGCTGGTGGCGACGATGCTGGTATTCGGCGGCGGTACGCTGGCGGTGATGGGGCTGATCGCGGGCATTCTGGCGAACAAGTTCGATCATCTGGCCGCGTTTCAGAATTTCTTCATCATGCCGCTGTCGTTTCTGTCCGGCGTGTTCTACTCGATTCATTCGCTGCCCGAGTTCTGGCAGAAGGCGTCGCACTTCAATCCGTTCTTCTACATGATCGACGGTTTTCGCCAGGGCTTTTTCGGCGTTGGCGACAGCGACCCGTTGCGCAGTGTGGCGGTCGCGGCAGCCTTCTTTGCCTTTGTGTCGACGATTTGTGTGGTCATGCTGGCCAAGGGTTACAAGATTCGAGGCTGAGCCGCGAACCGGGCCGTGACGACTTCGCTCGTGCTAGCATTTCGCGCCCGATTTCCAAAGACGCCGAATCATGTATAGCCCGGAAGCCGTACGCGAACTCATTCTTGCCGCCCTGCCGGACGCCGACGTGAAGATCGTGAGCGACGACGGCGTGCATTTCGCCGGTCGTATCGTCAGCGAGGATTTCGAGGGCAAGCCGCCGGTCAAGCGCCAGATGATGGTCTATGCCGCGCTGGGTGAGCTCATGGGTAACGAAATTCATGCACTGACGATGAAAACCTGGACGCCCGACGAGTTCGCGTCCGTATCCTGATCACTTAGTACCTTTTAGGGTTTCGCGCGATGGATCTACTGCGTATCGAGGGTGGGCCGCCGTTGAACGGCAGCGTGCGTGCGTCCGGGGCGAAGAACGCCACCTTGCCGATCATGACCGCGGCGCTGCTCATCGACGAGCCGCTGCTGGTGGAGAACGTGCCGCATCTGGAAGATGTGACCACTACCAATGTGCTGCTGGCGCATATGGGCGTGTCGGTCACCATCGGCGACTACATGGTGGTCGAGGCTGATGCGTCGACGATCACCCGCTGCGTTGCGCCCTACGATCTGGTCAAGACCATGCGCGCCTCGATTCTCGTGCTCGGCCCGCTGCTGGCCCGCCACGGCGAGGCCGAGGTGTCGCTGCCGGGCGGCTGTGCGATCGGGGCACGCCCGGTGGATATCCATCTGCGCGGTCTGGAAGCCATGGGCGCCGAGATCCGGGTCGAAGCCGGCTACGTGAAAGCCAAGGCATCGCGACTCAAGGGCGCACGTATCGCCATGGATACGGTCACCGTCACCGGCACCGAGAACCTGATGATGGCAGCCACGCTGGCCGACGGCGTCACTATCCTCGAAAACGCGGCCCGCGAGCCGGAAGTCGTGGACCTGGCCAAGTGTCTGATCGCCATGGGTGCGGAAATCGAAGGCGCGGGCACGTCCACGATTACCATTCGCGGCAAGGACAAGCTGCACGGCGCCCGTCATCGCGTGCTGCCCGATCGTATCGAAACCGGCACCTTTCTGGTGGCCGGCGCGGCCAGCCGCGGTCGCGTGAAGGTGACCCATACCGATCCGAGCCTGGTCGATGCGATCACCGACAAGCTGGCCGAAGCCGGCGCGCATGTCGCGACCGGCAACGACTGGATCGAGGTCGATATGCGCGGCAAGCAGGCCAAGGCCGTGAATCTGCGCACCGCCCCGTATCCGGGCTTTCCGACCGATATGCAGGCCCAGTTCTGTGTGCTCAACGCGCTGTCCAGCGGTGTGGGGACGGTGACCGAAACCGTGTTCGAAAACCGCTTCATGCACGTATCCGAACTGCAGCGCATGGGCGCGCAGATCCGCCAGGAAGGCAATACCGTCATCGTGACCGGTATCGAGCGCCTGACCGGCGCGCCGGTGATGGCCACCGATCTGCGAGCCTCCGCGTCGCTGGTCATCGCCGGGCTGGTGGCCGACGGCTCGACCGACGTACGCCGGATTTATCATATCGATCGCGGTTATGAATGCATCGAGGAGAAGATGGCGCAGCTCGGCGGCCATATCCAGCGCCTGCCCGACCGGGCGCCGGTCACCGCGCGCGAGGTGGGGGCATGAGCCGTCAGGTTACGCTTGCCCTGTCGAAAGGGCGCATTCTGGAAGCCACGCTGCCCTTGCTGGCTGCGGCCGGCATCGAGCCGGAAGTCGACCCCGACAAGTCGCGCAAGCTGGTCTTTGAAACCAATCGGCCGGGTCTGCGTCTGCTGGTGATCCGGGCCTCGGACGTGCCCACGTTCGTGGCTTACGGCGCTGCCGATATCGGCATTTCCGGCAAGGACGTGCTGATTGAACACGGCGGCGCGGATCTGTACGAACCGCTGGATCTGGGCATCGCCCGCTGCAAGCTCATGACCGCCGGGCTGCCCGGGGCGATGGAGGCAGCCGGGCATCGCCCGCTGCGGGTGGCGACCAAGTATGTCGAAACCACCCGTGCCTATTTTTCGCGGCTCGGCCGGCAGGTCGAGATCATCAAGCTCTACGGCTCGATGGAGCTGGCGCCGCTGGTCGGCCTGGCGGACGTGATCGTGGATCTGGTCGATACCGGCAACACGCTGCGTGCCAACGGCCTGGAGCCGTTCGAGGTGATCGAGGACATCAGCGCGCGGCTGGTCGTCAACAAGGCCGCACAGAAGATGAAGCATGCCGAAATCGGTGAGTTGATCGATCTGTTCGACCCGAATGCCGGAGGCCCGGCGTGATGCAGCGTCTCGACAGTGCGAGCCAGGACTTCGAGGCACGCTTCGAAGCGCTCATCGATCACGATACGCCGGCCCAGGCCGAGATCGATAGCCGGGTGGCGGCCATTATTGCCGACGTGCGCGAACGCGGCGACGAAGCGGTGGTGGCGTACACGCGCGAGCTGGATCGGCATCCGGCGACCGATATGGCCGCCCTGGAAATCGCCCCGGCGCGACTGAGTGCTGCGCTCGACGCAATGCCCGCGCAGCCGCGTGCCGCGCTGGAAACCGCGGCCGATCGTATCCAGCGCTATGCCGAATCGCAGAAGATTACGGCCCAGTCCTACGAGGACGAATACGGCAACCGCCTGGGGCAGCTGGTGCGCCCGATCGAGCGGGCCGGTGTGTATGCGCCGGGCGGCAAGGCCGCCTATCCGTCGAGCGTGCTGATGAACGCGCTGCCGGCCCGGGTGGCCGGCGTGTCGCAGATCATCATGGTGTCGCCCGCGCCGGGCGGTGAAGTCAACGACTGGGTGCTGGCCGCGGCTGCGCTCGCCGGGGTGGATCGCTTTTTCACTATCGGCGGCGCGCAGGCCGTCGCCGCGCTGGCCTACGGCACGCACAGCGTGCCCTGTGTCGACAAGATCGTCGGCCCGGGCAACGCCTATGTGGCCGAAGCCAAACGCCAGGTATTTGGCCGGGTGGGCATCGAATCGGTCGCCGGGCCGTCCGAAGTACTGATCGTTGCTGATGGCAGCGGCGATCCGGAATGGGCAGCGCTGGATCTGTTCGCCCAGGCCGAGCACGGCGAGGATTCGCGGGCGCTGTTGATCAGTCCGGACCGGGATTTTCTTACCGCTGTCGAAGCCGCTGTCGAACATCTGATCGAAGACCAGCCGCGGCACGAGATCATCCGTGCTTCGCTCGCCAACCACGGCGCGCTGGTCGCGGTCGCCGACATGGCCGAAGCCATGGCCTTGTCCAATCGGATAGCCCCCGAACATCTGGAGCTCGCCGTCGCCGATCCGGAGGCGCTGCTGGATTCGATCGAGCACGCCGGCGCGATCTTCATGGGACATCGCACCCCCGAAGCCTTTGGCGACTACTGTGCCGGGCCCAACCACGTGCTGCCCACCGGGCGCACGGCGCGGTTTTCGTCGGCGCTTGGGGTCTACGATTTCCAGAAGCGCCTGTCCATCATCCAGGCCAGTCCGCGCGGCGCAGCCGCGCTGGCGCCGGTCGCCGCCGAGCTTGCCGTGGGCGAGGGGCTGTATGCCCATGCGGCGTCTGCGCGCGTACGCGGCGACGAAGGCCAGGGCTGAGTCAGCTTTGATTGCGCCGCGCTGTGCTATACTTTTTCGACTCCATTGCGGCGTCCTGTCACGCCGCGGATCACGCACCCATTAGAAAAATCGAACCGGCATTTCTGCCCTGCTCGAAGAGGTTTTACGCATGAGCAAAGAGGGGGTCGACGTCGGCAAGCGCCGATTTTTGACCACCGCCACCGCAGCCGTCGGTGGCGTGGGCGCGGCCTTTGTGGCCACACCGTTCGTCAAGTCCTGGCTGCCGAGTGCGCGCGCCAGGGCGGCTGGCGCTCCGGTGGAAGTCAACATCGCTGCGTTGGAAGAGGGCGCGCTCGTGAGCGTGACCTGGCGAGGCAAACCCGTCTGGGTCGTGCGCCGCACGCCGGACATGCTCGAAACCCTGGACGAGGTCGCACCCCAGCTGTCCGATCCCGAATCCAAGGCCGACCAGCAGCCGGAATACTGCCGCAACAAACACCGCTCGATCGAGCCGGCGGTGCTGGTGATGGTGGGTATTTGCACGCATCTGGGCTGCTCGCCCAAGTATCGACCGGAAGCCGATGGCGGCCAGTTGTCCTATAGCGGCTTCTTTTGCCCCTGCCATGGCTCCAAGTTCGATATCGCAGGCCGGGTCTATTCGGGCGTGCCTGCGCCGCTGAATATGGTGGTGCCGCCGCATCGCTATGAGAGCGACAGCCTTATAGTGGTAGGCGAGGATCCGAACCAGGGCGGCGAGGAGGCTGCGTAAAATGGCAAGCAAGTTCATGAACTGGGTCGATGCCCGGTTCCCGGCGACCCAGCTGTGGAACGAACACATCGGCCAGTACTACGCCCCGAAGAACTTCAACGTCTGGTACTACTTTGGCTCGCTGGCCATGCTGGTGCTGGCCAACCAGCTGCTCACCGGTATCTGGCTCGCGATGTTCTACAAGCCGTCCGCTGCCGAGGCGTTCGGCTCTGTCGCCTACATCATGCGCGACGTGGAATGGGGCTGGCTGATTCGCTACATGCATTCCACGGGTGCATCGTTCTTCTTTATCGTGGTCTATCTGCACATGTTCCGCGCTCTGCTGTACGGCTCGTACCGCAAGCCGCGCGAGCTGCTGTGGATCTTCGGCTGCCTGATCTTCCTGGCGTTGATGGCCGAGGCCTTCATGGGCTACGTGCTGCCGTGGGGCAATATGTCCTACTGGGGTGCGCAGGTGATCATCTCGCTGTTCTCGGCTATCCCGGTGATCGGCGAGCAGCTCACGACCTGGATTCGCGGTGACTTCGTCATTGGCGATGCCACGCTCAATCGCTTCTTTGCGTTGCACGTCGTGGCGCTGCCGTTCGTGCTGGTCGGTCTGGTGATCGCGCACATCATGGCGCTGCATCACGTGGGCTCGAACAACCCCGACGGTATCGAGATCAAGGCCAACAAGAACGCCGACGGCCACCCGGCCGACGGTATTCCTTTCCACCCTTATTACACGGTGAAGGATCTGTTCGGCGTGGGCGTGTTCCTGATCCTGTTCTGCGGCGTGATCTTCTTCGCGCCGGAGTTCGGCGGGTTTTTCCTCGAGCCGCCGAACTTCACCGAAGCGAATCCGTCGGTCACACCCGAGCACATTGCGCCGGTATGGTACTTCACGCCGTTCTACGCGATCCTGCGTGCGATTAACTTCGAAGTGCTGGGCGTGCCTGCCAAGCTGCTGGGCGTGATCGCCATGTTTGGCGCGGTACTGATTCTGTTCGTGTTGCCGTGGCTGGATCGAAGCAAGGTCAAGTCGATTCGCTACAAAGGGCTGATCTTCAAAGCAATGCTCGCGATTTTCGTGGTGGCTTTCATCACCCTCGGCTATATCGGCACCCAGGCGCCGAGCCCGTTGCTGACAACCATCGCGCAGATTTGTACTGCGATCTATTTCGCCTTCTTCCTGTTGATGCCGTTCTATAGCGCGATCGACAGGACCAAGCCGGTTCCGGAAAGGGTGACGGGATGATGCGTCGGTTCCTCATTGCGCTGTTTCTGATGATGCCGCTGGCCGCATTGGCGGCCGGTGGTGAATCGGTGCCTTTTCACCATGACACCAATCTTGGCAACCAGGCTTCGCTTCAGCGTGGCGCCAAGATGTTCATGAACTACTGCTCCGGCTGCCACTCGCTGCAATACATGCGCTATCAGCGGATTGCAGAAGATCTGGAGATTCCCGAGGACGTCATGGAGAACAATCTCATGATGACCCGCGGCAAGATCCACGACACCATCCAGGGCACGATGGATGCCGAGAGCGCGGCCGAATGGTTCGGCAAGGCGCCGCCGGATCTGTCGCTGACCGCGCGTGAGCGCGGCGCGGACTGGGTCTATAGCTTCCTGCTGAGCTTTTATCGCGACGACTCGCGCCCGACCGGCGTGAACAACGTGGTGATGAGTAATACGGCGATGCCCGCCGTCCTTGCGCCGCTGCAGGGTTATCAGGCGCTCAAGCACAGCGAAGGCGACGAAGAAGAGGGTTCGCACGGTTCCGGCCACGGCGCGCCCGAGTTCGAGCTTATCCAGGAAGGCCAGCTCAACCCGGCGGAGTACAAGCAGGCCGTGGGCGACCTGACCAACTTTCTCGTCTACGTGGGCGAGCCGGCCAAGCTGGTGCGCTATTCGCTCGGCTTCAAGGTGATCGTGTTCCTGCTGCTGTTCACGGCGCTGGCCTATATGCTCAAGCGGGAATTCTGGCGCGATGTGCATTAAGTCACGTCGCTTCGAAAGCTGATTCATGGCCAGTCGTAGCGCTACGATTACGCTCTATTCGCGCCCGGGCTGTGTACACAGCCACCGGGTGCGACTGATCATGGCCGAAAAGGGCGTGGCCAGTTATACGGTGGTCGAGCTTCGAGAAGACGAGGAAAGCGAGGATCTTCTCGAGCTCAACCCCTATAACACGGTGCCCACCCTGGTCGATCGTGATCTCGTGGTCTACGACCCGCGCATCATCCTGGAGTATATCGACGAGCGTTATCCGCACCCGCCGCTCATGCCGGTGGATCCGGTGCTGCGAGCCCAGTATCGCCTGGCCATCTTTCGCATGGAGGCGGATCTTTACGGGCTGTGTGAGGATCTCGATGGTACGCCTGCCGTGGCCCGCAAGGCGCGCGAACGCATGACCGAGCTGCTGACCACGCTGGCCGCGGATTTTTCGCCGCGTGAGTATATCGGCGAGGAGTTTTCGCTGGTGGACTGCACGCTCGCGCCGATTCTATGGCGTCTCGAGCACTACGGCGTCAAGCTGCCGCCGCGGCATGCGAAAACGCTTGGCAGCTACGCACAGCGCCTGTTTGCGCGCCCGGCCTTTGCCGAAAGCCTGTCGGCCATCGAGGCCGAAATGGGTCAGCTGCCGCCCAAGCGCTGAGCGACCGATTTTCGCTGCGGGCGCTCGCCCGCGCTGTCGGTACCCGTATTCCCACGACTTGTTTATACGCGCGATCTGCCCCACCGTTGGACGCAGATCATTCGCTTTGCTACTGATTTGAGGTTGTGCTCATGGCCGAACTGACGTCCCGCCGGCCGTACCTGATTCGCGCCCTTTACGACTGGGTGCTCGATAACGATCTGACGCCCCATCTGCTGGTTGCTGCCGACGCCGATGGCGTCGATGTGCCGCGTCAATTCGTGACCGAGGATGGCAAGATCACGGTCAACATCAGCCCCGGCGCGGTGCGCGGGCTGGCGTTGGAAAATGAGCTGATCAGTTTCTCGGCGCGTTTTTCCGGGCAAAGCTATAACGTGAGCCTGCCGCCCGGCGCGGTGCTCGCGTTGTATGCACGCGAAAACGGCGAGGGCATGCTCTTCGGAGAGGTGGAAGCCGCGCCCACGCCACCCGACGATGGGCCGGGCAGTGGCACGGACGCCGATACGCAAGATGAGGGCAGCGACACCAAGAGCAAGCACCCGCATCTCAAGGTGGTTAAATAGGGCAAGCCCGCTGCGGCAGCCCGGCCGCAGGCGCTCAGTCGAGCAAGTGATCCTCGATCAGGCGGCACAGGCAGTGGATGAACAGCAGGTGCATCTCCTGGATGCGCGCGGTGCTGTTCGATGCCGCTCTTAGCTCGACGTCCTGTTCCTGGAGAAGCGCAGCCATGCGGCCGCCTTCCTTGCCGGTCAGAGCGAGCACGTTCAGCCCCTGCGCGTGGGCGCTATCCACGGCTTCACAGACGTTGGCGGAATTGCCGCTGGTACTGATCGCCAGCAGGACGTCGCCGGGTTGGCCCAGGGCTTCGATCTGACGCGCGAACAGCCGCTCGTAGGCATAGTCGTTGGCGATCGCGGTCAGCGTGGAGCTTTCCGTGGTTAACGCGACGGCGGGCAAGGCGCGCCGCTCGCGCTCGAAGCGGTTGATCAACTCCGAGGAAAAATGCTGTGCGTCGCCGGCGGAGCCGCCGTTGCCGCAGGACAGGATCTTGTGGCCGCGATCCAGGCAATCGATCAGCAGATCGGCGGCGGCGACGATTTGCCGGTCGTTGGCAGCCAGGGTGGCCATATTGGCCTGTGCATTGTCGGCGAAAAGCTGCCCGATCAGCTGCAGGCGGGTATCGGCTTCATTCGGCATAGAAAGCGTTCTCTATCCAGTCGAGTTCGTTGTGGGCATTTACGCCGACCACATCGAAACGAATCGTGGCCTGCGCATAGCGCGGATATTGCACCAGAAAATGACGGGCGGCCCGTACGATGCGCTGCTGCTTGCTGCGTGTGACCGTGGCCGCAGCGCTGCCGTAGTCGCTGCGCGTGCGATAGCGAACCTCGACAATTACCAGAGTGCCGCGGGCATCGTAGACCAGGTCCAGCTCACCGCCGCGGACGTTGTAATTGCGCTCGATACGCTTCCAGCCGCGCTTGCGCGCGGCGCGATCCACCACATCTTCTGCGTCGTGCCCGGTTGCAAGCGTGCTTCGACGCATGCGCAAACCTAGCGCGGGGCGCCGCCAGGGTGCTCGCATGCCCTGGCCGCGTCCCGGCGGCCGGGCGCCATGCGCCGCCGGACCGCCGGCGCGCGCCCCGATCGTATTAGCGGGCCCAAGGATCGCGGGCGGTCGACGACCCGGCGTCGTCGTTCTTGGCGTCGCTGATCGACGGCATTTCCACCAGCTCCGGCTCGCCGTCGCGGAATACCGCCCAGGCCAGATAGCGCCGGATGGTGCCATCGGGGTTGACCTTGAGCACGCCGGTCATGCCTTCGAACAGATCGTCCGGGCGTAGGCCACGCTCGGCGATACGATCGGCAAGCTTCCATGCGTCCATGCCCATGGCGAACAGACGCTCGTAGTGCTCGGCGGTCGTGCCATAGCGTTGAATCGCTTCGGCGCGGCGCGAGTCGAGAAAATCGCCGGCGCCGACCACCCAGGGCATGTCGACGAACTCGACGCCGTTGAGGTCGATATCCTCGCCCGGATCGGGGCTGCCGGTATAGGCATGCGAGGTGGTCAGCATGGCCAGATTGCGTGCCCGGTAATAGCGAAGCTGGCTGCGGATCAGGCGTGCCTGGGCGGGTTGGGCCGCTACGAAGATATAGTCGGCGCCGCCGCGGCGATAACTCTGTAGCAGACGCTGAATCGGGTCGCGGTGATCCGGCTCGCTGGGTTCATAGGTTGCCTGGTCGACGACCTGGCCGCCGCGTTTTTCCAGCTCGCTGCGAAACGCGTTGAACACGCGCATGCCCCAGTCGCCGCTGGGCACCAGGGCCAGCGCGCGCGTGCGGCCCTTGGCAGCGGCCTGGCGTGCGACCTCGCGGGCTTCGTCCTCGGGCGCGAGGGCGAACTGATAAAAGCCGGGGCGGCTGTCAGGCGTATCGGTGTAATTGAGACCGACGGTCGGGATCTGGCTGTCCAGGCGTGCCAGCTCCGCGACCTTCGGTTTGTCGAGCGGGCCCACCAGAATGCCCACCCGGTCGCTCTGCGCCTGCTGCAGCAATTCACTCGCGCTCATGGCGCTGGTGTCGTAGACCTGCGGGCGGGCCGGCTTGCTGCTGTCGTTTTCGTAGGCAAACATGAAGCCGTCGCGAATGGCCTTGGCCGCGCTCGAAAAGTTGCCCGTCATGGGCAACGCCAGGGCCACGCTATCGTTTTGCGGGCGCGGAGCCTGCCCGAAGCGCTGGCCGGGGCGGCTGCGCTCGACCGGGGTGGTGCGGGCGCGATAGTCAAAGCGCTGATCGAGTATGCTCCGGGTGGCCGGATGCTGCGGATAACGTTCTTCCCAGGCCGCCAGCGCCTGGTCGCGTTCGTTGCGGCTGTTCCAGCGGCGCTGGCCGATCTCCGCAAGCGCCAGCCAGCCCATCGTGGTCTGATCGGCATCCTGGGCGGCCTGGCTTTGCGGGCCCTGGCCTCGGGTGATGGCATCCAGCGCCTTGGAATAGATGTTGTCGTCGTTGCCGCGCAGCATGCGGTCGTCGACCAGCCATACGCCGCGCTGCACGAGCGCGCCGATCCCGGCGATCAGGTTGTTCTGTTCGAAATGCAGCTGGGCGCGTTTTTCCCAGACCCGTTCGGCCACCTGGGGCGGCGTGCCGCTGCCCGGCGGGGGCAGCTGTTCGAGCGCTGCCGCCGGCGGTGTGCCCACGAGATTCACTTCGCGGCGCGCCAATTCGTAGCGGGCCCGTTCCAGGTCGTTGAGCGTGCTGGGCGGGAAGCTCGACAGGATCTGCTTGGCCATCTGGGCGTCGCCGGCCTGGGCGGCGGCCAACCCGGCTTCGAAGCGCAGCTGTCGTGACCGATCACGGTCCGAGGTGCTGGCCGAAGCCTGGGCATAAAGTTCGGCAGCACGGGCGTAATCGCCTTGTGCGACCGCCTCCTCGGGCGTGCCGGCCTGGGCGTTGCCGAACTGGCCCTGGGCCTGTCGTAATTGCTCGGCGCAGCCGGCCAGCATCAGTGCAATAAGCAGGACGGCGATCGGGCCCAGCGATAGCTTTTTAGAGACGGTCATAATATTTGCAACTCCCAGGTTTGCGCGCCGTATCCCCCAAGCGCGCCGGTATGGCCTGCATAATATCAGCGCCATCCCTACGACGTCGTGAAACGACTATGCAATCGACCACGGCCGCACTCTGGATTGTGGCCACGCCCATCGGCAACCTCGGCGATTTCAGCGATCGAGCTCGGCGCACGCTCGCCGAGGTGGCATTGATCGCCGCCGAAGATACCCGTCACAGCGCGCGCCTGACCCGCCACCTGGGCATCGATACGCCCATGATGTCGTTGCACGAGCACAACGAAGGCGCGCGCATCGATACCATCGTCAATCGACTGGCGGCCGGCGATTCGGTGGCTTTGATCAGCGATGCCGGCACGCCCCTGGTCAGCGACCCGGGCTATGCGCTGGTCGGCGCGGTGCGTGCGGCGGGGTATCCGGTACTTGCGGTGCCGGGGGCCTGCGCGGCGATCGCCGCGCTTTCGGTTGCCGGCCTGCCTAGCGACCGCTTCGTGTTCGAGGGCTTTCTGCCGTCCAAGGCCACCGCCCGCCGCAGCCGTCTGGCAGAGCTGGCCGAGGAAAACCGTACGCTCATCTTCTATGAGTCGAGTCATCGCATCGAACGCTGCGTGCGTGATATGGGCGATGTGCTCGGCGCCGGGCGGCGGATCGGCCTGTGCCGCGAACTCAGCAAGCTGCACGAACAGAGTGTGGTGCTCGAAGCCGGGGCGCTCGGCGACTGGCTCGCCGCGGACGACAACCGCCGTCGCGGTGAATTCGTGCTGGTGGTGGCTGGGTCGACCGAGGCGAGCGGCGAGCGGGGCGAAATCGACCTGGATGCGTTGCTCGGCGAGCTGCTGGCGTT
>NZ_CAXGSH010000042.1:0-31047 GCF_964012375.1 uncultured Salinisphaera sp. | reverse complement strand
AGTCCGGGCCGTGTCTCAGTCCCGGTGTGGCTGATCATCCTCTCAGACCAGCTACTGATCGTCGCCTTGGTAGGCCGTTACCCCACCAACAAGCTAATCAGACCTAGGCTCATCCTTCTGCGCGAGGGTAGAAGAGCCCCGCTTTGCTCCTTAGAGATTATGCAGTATTAGCCCGAGTTTCCCCGGGTTATCCTCCACAAAAGGGCAGATTCCTAGGCATTACTCACCCGTCCGCCGCTCGACGCCCATCCGAAGATGTCGTTTCCGCTCGACTTGCATGTGTTAGGCCTGCCGCCAGCGTTCAATCTGAGCCAGGATCAAACTCTCCAGTTTAATTACTTCTCAACTGGTGCATGACCGAAGTCATGCAATGAGTCATCCCTAGCGTTAAACGCTTTGGATGCTCTATTAGGGCTTGGCTTATCACCATCCCCTGGGAGCACCCACACAAGTCATTTGCATATTGTTAAAGATCTGCAACAGAACGCTGTTAGGCTTAATGCCGTTTGGCGTCCTTGCCGTTGCGAGAGAGCGTATTCTACGCTGATCGGCCGGGCTGTCAACAACTTTTTCAAATTAATTTGAAAAGATGTTTGGCCTGAACTTCAGGCCGTATCACCCATGCGCCAGCTGTTAGCTTTTGCTCGGGTGACCGCATTTAATCTCAAGCAAGCGCTTTTGATCGTCTGCGAACAATCCAACCGGATCCGTTAATTACTATTGTAATCAACGCTCTACACATTTTTAAAGAGCAGGCTTGCCGTTGAATGCTGTTGCGTTTTCAGCGGCTCGCCGTGTTGCGAGAGGGCGTATTCTAGGGATATCGAGAGGGGTGTCAACGAATTTCGTGAATTTTTTTTGAAAAATTTCGAAAGCCTTGTCATGACAGGCTTTGTGAGCCACCCCGTTACCCCTGCACAAGAGCTACTCGCGCAATCCTGCGTTTCCCGACCTGGATGAGATGCTCGTGTCCGGGGGCCAATTGCAGGCTCGGGTCGCTGATTCGATCGCTATCGATACGTACCGCTCCCTGCTTGATCAGCCGAATCCCTTCGCCATTGCTCTGGGTAAGCCCCGCTTCGCGTAGCAGAGCGGCCACTTGTAGCCCGGCTGCATCCACCACGAGCGTCGTTAGCTCCAGGTCTTCGGGCACGACCCCATGACTAAAGCGCTCGACGAACGCTTCGTGCGCACGCTTGGCCGCCGCCGCACCGTGGAAGCGCGTTACGAGCTCGCCAGCCAAGCGGTACTTCAGGTCACGCGGGTTGGCGCCCTCGTCCACTTCGCGTCGATAACCCTCGATCACGCCGACGGGCTCGAACGACAGCAGCTGGAAGTAGCGCCACATGAGCTCGTCGGAAATCGACATGAGCTTGCCGTATTGATCGTTGGGGGCCTCGTCGATGCCGACATAGTTGTCCAGCGACTTCGACATCTTGTTGACCCCGTCGAGGCCTTCGAGCAGCGGCATGGTCAGAACCGCCTGCGGCTTCTGCCCGTATACCTGTTGCAGATGCCGCCCCATCAGCAGGTTGAACTTCTGATCGGTGCCGCCGAGCTCGACATCGGCCTTGAGTGCGACCGAGTCGTAGCCCTGTATAAGGGGATACAGAAACTCGTGGATCGCGATCGACTCGTTCGCCTTGTAGCGCTTGCTGAAGTCGTCGCGTTCCAGCATTCGCGCCACGGTATGCGTGGAGGCGAGCTTGATCATGTCCGCACTGCTGAGCTGATTGAGCCAGGCGGAGTTAAGAACGACGCGCGTGCGCTCGGGATCGAGCACCTTGTATATCTGGGCCTCATAGGTGGCCGCATTTTCGGCCACCTGCGTTTCATCCAGAGGCTTGCGGGTCACGTTCTTGCCGGTCGGATCGCCGATGCGGCCGGTGAAGTCGCCGATCAGAAAGACCACATCGTGGCCGAGATCCTGAAAGGTACGCATCTTGTTGAGCAAGACCGTATGCCCCAGATGCAGGTCCGGCGCGGTCGGGTCGAAGCCCGCCTTGACGACTAGCCGCTCGCCGTCACGCCCGGCCTGCTCGAGGCGCGACTGAAATGCCTCTTCGGGAATGATCTCGTCACAACCCCGGCGAATTTCGCCCCATATATCCTGCATCGGCGAACGACTCCCTGACTCTGTTCGAGTTGGTTCAAACGCGCAGTCTAGCGGTTTCGCACTTGGCAAGCACCCAGCTTTATGCTTTTCTATCCGGATAAATGCGGGCCGGATAAAGGGGCTACCCGCAAAAAATTCCCTGCTTTACAAGCACTGCTCGGCGTCTATTTTATGGGCAAGATCGATACCGATTATCTCTGGCTGCACGATGAGCCACCGCAGCCGAGCTCACGCCTACGCCGGCTCGCACTCATCTTAGTGATACCGCTGATCGGCGGCGCCGCCTGGCTTACGGCAAGCCCGCAGACCACGCTATTGGATGAGCGCGACCCGCAAAACGTCTCTTCATCAGACGCTTCTGCCGACGACCTCGACTCCGAGCAGGTCGATGCCTCGGTTGGCCCCGGCAGCGCGAACGTCGCCGCGGCCAGCGAATACGCAGCGGCGAGCGAGCTGTCCGAAGAAGAACTTGCTGCGAGCGACGGCGACGCCAACGCTCTCGATGTGCCGATTGCGCCGACCACCGCCGACCAGGCCAGCAGCGAATCGGGCAAGATTGAGCGTAGCGACTCTGCCCAGCAGCTGAGCTCGGTCGTCGATGCCAGCACCGGCATCGATACCGGCGCGGCCTCGGCACAAATACCCGTTGCGCGCCCGGCGCCGTCGGGCCCGCGTTGGCACGACGTCACCATCCGCAAGGGCGACACCCTGTCGATCGCATTCAGCCGTAACGACCTGTCCTACGCCGATTCGCTCAAGATCGCGCATATGAAAGAGCACGGCAAGCGCTTTACCCGCGGCTTGCGAGCCGGCGACACGATGAAGGTCAAGGCAGACGCCGATGGCCACGTACTTGCCATCGACTTCCCGATCGACCCGCTGCACACCCTGCAGGTGCGCCCGCACAAGAAAGGCTATCAGGGCGACATGGTGCTCACCGACGTCGAGCATCGCAGCGCCTACGCCAGTGGCACGATCAATACCAGCTTTTACGTGGACGCCCTGGAAGCCGGGCTGTCCGACCGACAGATCATGAAGCTGATCGAGATTTTCGGCTGGGATATCGATTTCGCTTTCGATACCCGCCCCGGCGACCGTTTCGTGGTGGTCTACGACGAGCTCTATAAGGACGGCGACAAGATCGCCAACGGCGACATACTGGCCGCCGCGTTCGTCAATCGTGGCCGAGATGTGCGCGCGGTGCGCTACGACGAGGCTGGCGACGAACAAGGCACGGTGTATTACTCGCCGGATGGCCGGGCGATGAAGAAAGCCTTCATTCGCACGCCGGTGGACTACACGCGCATCAGCTCGGGCTTCAACCTGTCGCGCAGCCATCCGATCCTGAATCGGATCCGCCGCCACGAAGGCACCGACTACGCCGCGCCCACCGGCACACCGATCAAGGCCACCGGCAACGGCCGTATCGTCTTCCGCGGACGCCGCGGCGGCTACGGCAACATGATCGTGGTACGACACGACTCGCACCTGTCGACCCGTTACGGCCACATGTCGCGGTTTGCCAGTGGCCAGGGCGTGGGCAGCAAGGTCAAGCAAGGCGAGATCATCGGCTATGTGGGTATGAGCGGCCTGGCCACCGGGCCCCATCTGCACTACGAATTCCGCGTTGACGGCAACCCGAAGGATCCGGAGCGCGTGGACCTGCCCAAGGCCCTGCCGCTGCCCAATGAGTACATGGCTGATTTCCGCAAGCACTCGGCGCCGCTGCTCTCGCAACTGGACTCCTTGACCCATACCGAAGTCGCCAGCGCCGACCGCTCATCCAACGCCGAGGCCAGCGCCGCCAACTGATCGGCGTGCCGCCTCGACGTTCGCAATTCACAGGCGCCGCCAGACCTTCTCGAGGAGACGCCCGGTGACGGCAGCAACCGCAATCCGTTCGCGACGCATTCCGAATGAGTGAGTCGCGCTATTACGTCGGCCTGATGTCGGGTACCAGCGTGGACGCCGCCGATGCGGCCGTGGTGCGCTTCGATGCCGATGGCAACCACCCCCGGATTCTTGCCACCCATGCCGAGGCACCCGACGCCGGTCTGCGCGACGACCTGCTGCATCTTTCGCAGCAGGTTGCCGGCGTATCGCTGGCCAAGTTCGGTGAACTCGACCAGCGCGTGGGCGAGTGGTTCGCGCGCGCCGCGATCGCCGTCATGGACAAGGCGCAGGTGAGCACGACCGACGTCGACGCCATCGGCAGCCACGGCCAGACCGTGCGCCACGAGCCCGATGCCCGCTATCCGTTCAGCCTTCAGCTTGGCTCGCCCAGCCGCATCGCGGCCCGAACGGGCTGTCGCGTGGTCGGTGATTTTCGCAATAGCGATATCGCCGTCGGCGGCCAGGGCGCACCGCTGGTGCCGGCGTTCCATCGCAGCGTCTTCGCCAACGCCCAGCGCCATCGCGTGGTGGTCAATATCGGCGGCATCGCCAATCTCACGGTATTGCCCACCGGCGCGGTGGACGATCCGCACGCGGTGACCGGCCTCGATACGGGCCCCGGCAACGCGCTAATGGATGCCTGGATCGCGGCGCACCTCAAGCGCCATTACGATGCGGATGGACAGTGGGCGGCCAGCGGCCATGTAGACGACGGCCTGCTAGCCCACATGATGGCGGATCGTTATTTCGCCCGGCCGGCACCAAAGAGTACCGGGCGTGAATACTTCAACCTCGACTGGCTGCGTGCCCAGATCGACAGCCTCGCCGCGCGGCCCAGACCCGCCGATGTCCAGGCCACCCTGTGCGAGTTCACCGCCCGCACTATCGCCCAGGCCATTGACGACTATGGCCCGGGCGACGAGCAGGTGCTTATCTGTGGTGGCGGCGTACGTAATGCCGAACTGCGGCGGCGCCTCGAACAGCTGCTTGCGCCCCGCCCGCTCGCCCCGACCGACGAGTACAACGTCGATTCGGACTGGGTCGAAGCCGTGGCCTTCGCATGGCTGGCCATGCGTACGGTCAAAGGCCTGAGCGGCAACGTACCGGGCGTGACCGGCGCTCGCGCGCCCGTGGCCCTGGGTGGCATCTACCAGGCAGCCCAGCTGGACAACTGACCAACCCGTTCAGCCTGCCCGCGCAGGCCGCCGGCGAGCCTCCGACGCAACAGTGAATTGCCCCTCATGAGGAGCAAAGCGCGCTGAGGCTCAAGCAGCGAAGGCGTTACCGCAGCCGCAGGTGATCGTTGCATTCGGATTGCGGATCACGAACTGCGCCGCGCTGCGCGCGGGTTTTGCTTACGCAAAACGTTGGCATCCTTGTGCACCCCGTTCGCCTGCGGCGACACCCCTCACGAGGGGCAAGGCGCGCTGAGGCTCAAACAGCGAAGGCGTTATCGCAACCGCAGGTGGTCGTTGCACTGGGGTTGCGGATCACGAACTGCGCCGCGCCGCACGCGGGTTTTGCTTACGCAAAACGTTGGCATCCTTGTGCACCCCGTTCGCCTGCGGCGACACCCCTCACGAGGGGCAAGGCGCGCTGAGGTTCAAACAGCAAAGGCGTTGCCGCAGCCGCAGGTGGTCGTTGCATTGGGGTTGCGGATCACGAACTGCGCCGCGCTGCGCGCGGGTTTTGCTCGCGCAAAACGTTGGCATCTTTGTGCACCCCATTCGCCTGCGGCGAATAGCCCCTCACGAGGGGCAAGGCGCGCTGAGGCTCAAACAGCGAAGGAGTTGCCGCAGCCGCAGGTGGTGGTCGCATTCGGATTGCGGATCACGAACTGCGCGCCTTCTACCCCGTCCGAAAAATCGATTTCGGCGCCGCTGAGGTAAAGCACGCTCATGGGATCGACCAGCAGGGTCACGCCCTGCTTTTCGATGAGCGTGTCGCCGTCCTCGACGTTCTCGTCGAAGGTGAAACCATATTGAAAGCCCGAGCAACCGCCGCCGGAAACGAATACACGCAGCTTTAGCGCATCGTTTTCTTCGTCTTCAAGCAGTTCCTTGACCTTGATCGCCGCGGCGTCGGTAAATACCAGCGCGGACTGGTCTTCTTCCATGGCGTGTGTGGCGGTACTCATAAGCTTTCGATTCCGTGGACCGGATGGTTCCTATCATATGACATCGGTGCAAGCTCGGGCTATTCAAGCCCCTGCCGACGAATTAGCGCCTAGGGCAGCGCGCCCGGCATCGCCAGCGCACGGGTTTCGTCGACGCCGATCATGAGGTTGAAGCACTGCACGGCCTGGCCGGCCGCGCCTTTCACCAGATTGTCGATCACCGACAACACCACCGCGGTATCGCCGTCGCCGGGCCGGTGCACGGCCATACGGCACATATTGGCGCCGCGTACGTGCCGCGTTTCCGGCATGGCGCCTGCGGGCAGCACATCTACAAAGGGCTCGTCGGCATAGGCCTTTTCATAAAGAGCCTGCAGATCGTGCCCAGCCGCATTGAGCTGGCCATACAGGGTGGCATGAATGCCGCGAATCATCGGCACCAGATGGGGTACGAAGGTCAGCCCGATCTTGGCGCCGGCCAACGCCGCCAGCGACTGGCGAATTTCCGGCAGATGACGATGGCCGGCCACGCCATAGGCCTTGAAAGACTCCTGCATTTCCGCGAACAGAAAACCCGGCTTGAGCGATTTACCGGCGCCGGAGACGCCGGTCTTGGCGTCGGCGATCAGCCGCTCGACGTCGACCAGCCCTGCTTCGACCAGCGGCTTGAAGCCAAGCACGATAGCGGTGGGGTAGCAGCCCGGCGCCGCTACCAGCTGCGCGCCGGCAATCTGTGCACGATTGAGCTCGGGCATGCCGTAGACCGCGCGTTCGATGAGCTCCGGGCAGGCATGATCCACGCCGTACCAGGACGCCCATTCACCGGCATCCTTGAGGCGAAAGTCCGCGGACAGGTCGATGACCCGCTTTCCCGCATCGAGCAACGCCGGTACGTCATGCATGGCCGCAGCATGCGGGGTGGCAAAGAAAACCACGTCGCAGTCAGCCAGGCTCTGCGTTGAGGGCGCGACGAAGTCCAGGTCGATTACGCCGCGCAACTGAGGATAGGTTTCGGCAACGGGCGTACCCGCATCGCCGCGCGAGGTGACCGCAATGACCTCGGCGTTCGGATGCGCGCTGAGCAGGCGCAGCAGCTCGCCTCCGCCATAGCCGGTGCCGCCGACGATTCCGATGCGTTGTTTCTCGGTCATGATGTTTGCTGAAATAAGCCGCTAAACCGCGCATAATAACGCGCAAGCCTTCGCCCTGCGCGCTCGCGACCCAACCCAGGTTTTCGCTACCCGGATACGAGCTCTTGCACGTACGCCCCTTCCATGGCCGCTGAACGCTCGCTGCGCCGCTCGCTGCGCGAAAGTTGGCAGGGCCGCATGGACTCGATGCGCCAGCATCTGGCCGATGTCGAGAACACCCCCGGCCTGAGTCTTCTGTGCCTGCTCGGCGCAACCACCGGCGCGCTCTGCGGCCTGGTGATCCTGGCCCTTCATACCGCCATTCATCTGCTCCAGGATCCGCTGTTCGAGCTGTTTGGCGTCAGCGGCGCCGGCTTTAGTGAAACCAGCGTGGCGTTTCGCGTGGCGGTGCCGCTGCTGGGCGCGCTGCTGCTCGGGCTGATCGTGGAATGGGTGCTCAAATCCGCCGAATACGGCATCGTTCATATCATCGAACGGCTGGTCTACTACCAGGGCGTGCTGCCGGTAAAGTCGGCGCTGGCCGAGTTCACCATGTCGGTCCTGGCTCTGACCACCGGCCAATCGGTCGGCCGCGAAGGCGTGGCCGCGCATACCGGCGCGACCACCGGCAGCTGGCTGGGGCGCCGACTGGATCTACCCAACAATAGCGTGCGCACCCTGGTGGGCTGCGGCGCGGCCGCAGGCGTTGCCGCCTCGTTCAATACGCCTCTGGCCGCGGTCATCTTCGCCATGGAAGTGGTGATGATGGAATACACGATCGCGGGCTTTGCCCCCATCATTCTGGCCGCGGTCTCGGGCTCGCTGGTGACGTTCACGTTTACCGACGTACATCCGCGCCTGGTCGCCGAATATTCCGGCTTCGCCCCCATCGAACTGCCCTATCTGGCATTCGTCGGCGCCGTCGTGGGCATCGCCGGTGCCGGCTTCACCCGCCTGTGTGGTGCGCTGGTGCCGGTACTGGCCAAGATCCGTATCAGCCTGCGCATTGCGCTCGCGGGACTGGTCACCGGCCTGCTCGCCATTCAGTTCCCTCAGATCATGGGCCTGGGTTTCGATACCGTGAACGGTTCATTGGCCGGCCAGTACGCGGTCGGCATGGCTCTGGGCATTGGCGTGGCGAAGCTGATCGCCACCAGCTTCGCGACCGCGGCCGCTATTCCTGGCGGCGTGATCCTGCCCACCTTCGTGATCGGCTCGGCGCTGGGCAGCGCGCTCGGCACCCTCGGCGCCATGCTGCTGCCGGGCGATGCCACCGATGCCGGCCTGTATGCGCTGCTGGGCATCGGCGCGATGATGGGCGCGGTATTGCAGGCGCCGCTGTCCGCGCTGGTCGTGATCCTGGAACTGTCCGGCCAGACCGGGCTGGTGCTGCCGGGCATGCTGGTGGTCATCGCTGCCCTGGTCGTATCGCGCCGGATCTCCGTGTCCGAATCCCTGTTCCGGCTGTTGCTGCGCCGGCGCGGGCTGGATTATCGCAACGATCCGATTTCGCAGTACCTGCGCCGTGCCAGCGTGCTTTCGGCGATGAACCGGCGCTTTCGTATCGTCGAACCGAAGATCGATCGCGCCGCGCTCGATGAAATTCTGGAAAACAAGATCGACTGGCTGCTCATTCGCTCGCGCGAGCAACGGGCCAGCCTGATGCGCCCGAGCGATGTCGCGCGTTTTCTCAATCAGGAGGAAAACGACGAGATCGAGGAGGTCGATCTGTACAAGATCCCCGGCAAGCGCATGGATGCCTATTCCATCCACGTCCGGGCCAGTCTTCAGGAGGCCTTCGACATGGTCAATCGCAACGAGGCCGAAGCATTGATCGTGGAGCGCAGTGTCGTGGGCAGCAACGCCATCACCTACGGCGTTCTCACACGCGAAGCCATCGACGGCACCTATCGGCCCTAGGGCCTGTCGTGCATCCACGACGGCGCCACACCCTCTACAATCCCCAAGTCCAAACCAAGAGCCGAAACCGGCTTTTCTACAGGAGTTTCGAATGCTTTTATGGGTCAAGGCCTTTCACGTGATCTTCATGGTGACGTGGTTTGCCGGTCTGTTCTACCTGCCGCGCATCTTCGTCTACCACGCCGACACCACCGATGAGATCGGCCACGATCGTTTCTGCACCATGGAAAAGCGGCTGGGCATTCTCATGTCGATCGGCGCCGCGCTGACCATTATCTTCGGCCTGTGGCTGCTCGCCGGCTATGGCGGCGCCTGGCTGGCCGCCAACGGCTGGATGCACGCCAAGCTCCTGCTGGTGCTCGGGCTGATCGGCTATCACGGCTGGTGCCAGGTTCAGGTCAAGAAATTTCGTGAGCGCCGCAACACCGGCAGCGCCGGCTATTTCCGGCTCATGAACGAAGTGCCCTCGATCTTTCTCGTCGTGATCGTGATTCTGGCGATCGTCAAACCGTTCTGACACCGCGACGCCAAGCATGAAAAAGGCCCCGTCGGAGATGATCCGACGGGGCCTTTGCAACTGCAGCGCCCCAAGACCGGGGTAACGGCTTATTCGCCGGTATCCGGGTCCTGATTGATGTTGGCGCCGATCTGGGACTGGTTATAGTTCTGCTCGCCCATGTGCTTGATCATGTCGAGCTGGGTCTCGATGAAGTCGATATGCCCTTCCTCATCGGCCAGGATCTCGGCGAACAGTTCACGCGTGACATAGTCGCCGACCTGTTCGCAGTGCGTGATCGCTTCCTTGTAGTAGGCATGGCCTTCGTACTCGGCCGCCAGGTCACATTCGAGCATTTCCTTGGGATTCTCGCCGATGCGCAGCTTGCCCAGGTCCTGCAGGTTCGGCAGGCCGTTGAGGAACAGGATCCGCTTGATGAAGCGATCCGCGTGCTGCATCTCCTCGATCGACTCCTGGTATTCCTTCTTGCCGATCTCGAAGAAGCCCATGTCCTCGTACATGCGGGCATGCAGGAAATACTGGTTGATCGCGGTCAGCTCAAGCTTGAGCGACTTCTGCAGATACTCGATGACTTTCGGGTCGCCTTTCATGGCCATTCCTGTGCTTTGAGCCGATAACTGGCCCACAAGCTTAGCCGACCATCCACGGCTGTACAATCATCACGAGGCCAATCACGGGTCGGCTGCCGGCCGACGCCCGTCACACGGCGATAGCCGAGTCAGCCGGTCGCGGCCAGCGGCTCGCCGGTGGCAATTACCCGGATGGGCGCCACCTGCCTATGCTTTTGCTGGTGACATTCGTTGAGAACGTCGCGAGCACACTGCGCACAGCGGCCGCAGCAACCAGCCACGCCCAGACGCTTGCGCAACTCGCGCATGCTGCACGCGCCTTCGCCGTACGCATCGCGAATCTGACAATCGGTTACTGCATTACAAACACAAACGTACATGGGCCACCTCCGACATGCAGTAAAACGCGAATGAGAATGAGTGTCAATACCAATTTATCGTTACATCATTCGCTGTAATTGTCAGTCTACACTGACAGCATTTCGGTTGCACGCAGGCGATGGCCGTGCTGCCCGTGGGTCCGGGCAGTCATTGCAGATATAAAAAGGGTGCGTGCCGCCTACTGGGTTTGCAGACAGCGCGAGAGCTCATCCAGCGCGAGCCGATAGACCTGGCGCTTGAAGAATACGACTTCGTTGACCGGCTGCCAGTAGTCTACCCAGCGATAGCCATCGAACTCGGGCTTGTCGCAGGCATCGAAACGCACGCAGGACTCCGGGGCGATGAGTTCGAGCATGAACCATTTCTGCTTCTGCCCGATACACAGCGGCTGGCGGTTGCGCCGCACATAGCGTTTCGGCAGCCGATAGCGCAGCCAGCGGCGGGTCGACCCGATCATGCGTACATGCTCCGGTTTCAGGCCGACCTCTTCCTCGAGTTCGCGGAACAGCGCCTGCTGGGCATTCTCGCCCGCATGGATTCCGCCCTGCGGAAACTGCCACGATTGCTGGCCGATCCGCTTGGCCCAGAACACCTGGCCGCTTTGATTGCTTAAGATGATGCCGACGTTGGCCCGAAAACCCTGCGCATCAATCACGACGACGCCCTCGGTATAAATACGCAATCGATTCTTTCATAAATCGCTCGAAAACGAAAAAAGGCATTTCACTTTGCGACTCACACTCTTCGATCTGGACAACACGCTGCTTGCCGGCGACAGCGATTATCTATGGGGCCGCTTTCTGGTCGACGAGGGCGTAGTCGATGCGGGCGTCTATGCCCGTGAGAACGAGCGTTTCCATGCCCAGTACGAAGCCGGCAATCTGGATATTCGTGCCTACCAGCGTTTCGCGCTGGCGCCATTGCTCAGCCATTCCCGCGAGCGCATGCAGGCATTGCGCGCCGACTACGTGGAACGCGTGATTCGTCCGCTGGTTGCGCGCCATACCCCGGCGCTGCTCGACTTCCATCGCCAGCGCGGCGACCGCATCGCCATCATCACCGCGACCAACCGCTTCATCACCGAGCCGATCGCCGCATTGCTGGGTATCGATACGCTGATCGCCACCGACCCCGAGATCGTGGACGGCGCCTATACCGGTGAAATCGCGGGGGTCCCCTGCTTTCAGGCGGGCAAGATCGAGCGCGCCAAGGCCTGGGTGGCGCAACAGCCCGAGACCTTTGACCACGTCACCTTCTATTCGGACTCGCTCAACGACCTGCCGCTGTTGCGCTGGGCCGATACCGCCGTGGCGGTCGACCCCGACGACACCCTCGCCGCCGCAGCGCGCGAGGCCGGCTGGCCGATCGTCAGCCTGCGCGGCGACGAACAGCCGTTCTAGTCGCCGCAAGGCACGCGCAGGTCAGCCCTTCGGTGCGTCGCGGGCCTCGTCCCAGTCGGCCACGAAAGGCGCGATCGCAGCGCGCAGCCTGCCGTTGGTGGCGAACACGCTGCGCGTGGGCAGATCGATATCGCCGCCGCCCAGCTCGGTGATATCACCCCCGGCCTCGCGCAGAATCACCGTCAGCGCGGCGATATCGAGGATGTTCAGATCGGATTCCAGAATCGCATCGATGCGACCCGATGCCAGCAGATGATAGTGGTAGAAATCGCCGTAGCCACGGATGCGATGCACCTGGCCGATCAGGCTGCCCAGCGACGTCCAGGCCGGCGATGCCGCCAGCGAGGCGATATTGCCTAGCGACAGGCTGGTCTTGGCCAGCGTATCGATGCTGGATGTCCGGATCGGCTCGCCGTTGAGCGTCGCCCCCAGCCCCTTGGCAGCACAGGCCATTTCGCCGCCGTTGAATAACGGCGCGTTGGAGACCCCAACGATCAACTCGCCGCGATGGCGCAACGCGATCTGGGTCGAAAAGAACGGATAGCCGCGCACGAAGCTCTTGGTGCCGTCGATCGGGTCGATCAGCCAGACATAGTCGGCATCCGCCTGCTCGCCGCCCAGCTCCTCGCCCTGAAAGCCGTGCTCGGGAAACGCCTCGGACAGCACGGCCTTGATCGCTTTTTCGCATTCAATATCGGCAATCGTGACCGGGCTGGCATCGGCCTTGTGTTCGACTTCGAAATCGCCGTGGTAGTAGCGACGGATAATCGCCTCGGCGGCACGGGCGGCCTCCACGGCCTTGTCTAGAAAGGGCTGCAGATCGGTCAAAACGGCGTCCTTGTTCGAGGCATGGTTCGGAGTCAGGGCGCAGATGCTAGGCGATGTCGGGCCGTTATACGAGCGTCTGCCATCGCCAGACGAACCGTTGCACACACCACAGCCGCAGGTCGCGCTAGCGCAGCACGCCGAAAATCGTGAGCAGCGCCAGAATCGCCAGCACCACGAGGAGGGTTCGCCAGACCAACCCCAGGGCTTCGAGCAGGGTGTCATCCAGCCCGCGGCCATAGCGCGTCTGCGCGTTGGCCTGGGTCAGCCCCAGCGCGCCGCGCCCGACCGCCGCCAGCAGCCGGCAGCTGGCCGAAGCACTGGCATGGGTGGTGGCCCGCGCGGACGGCCACGCCCGGATCGCGGCGCGGGTCGCGCCGACCAGGGCATAGACGAGCACCGTCAGGCGGGCCGGTATCCAGGCCGCCAGGCCATGCACGTATTCGGCCGTGCGCTGCATGGCACGCGAAGCCGTGCCGCGCGCGGCCAACGCCGGCAGCTCGCGTACGCTGCGATAGAACAGCGCGCCCGCCGGGCCGGCCACGAAGAACCACAGCAGCACGCCCAGAATGCGCTCGTGGCCCTGAACCAGCACCGCGCTCACGATCCGGCGACCGTGCGTATCCGCAGCCAGACGGCCGTCGGTGCGGCGACACAAATCGAGCGCACAGGCCTCCGCATGGGCGAAGTCGCGTTCATCGCGTGCGCGAATCAGCGCATGCACGTCCTCCCACAGATCGCGGGGGCCAAAGGTCAGCACCAGAATGAATACGCCAAAAGCCAGCTCGAAGCCCAGCCACAGGTATTCGACGATCGCCCACTGCACCAGTGCAACGGCCAGCACCGGCGGCACCACCACGAGCACGCCGGCCGGCTGCTGGAGCCAGCGCCGCCCGAGCGCCACGCTTTCGATGATCGCGATATAGCGCGCAAAACCGTCCGCATGGCGCCAGTGCTTGAGCTGGCCGAGCGCGCGCTCGGCAAACAGCGCGATGACGATCATGATCAGATGCATGCACGCTCCAGCAGGTCGAAATACAGCGCCCAGTCGAAGGCCGGGCCGGGGTCGGTCTTGCGCTCGGGGGCGATATCGCTATGACCCACCATACGGGCACGGGTGAGCATCGGATAAGCACGCATGAGCGCCGCGCCCGTGGCGGCCAGAGCGCGGTACTGGGCCGGCGTATACGGGCAGTCATCGGTGCCTTCCAGCTCGATGCCCACGGCAAAGTCGTTGACGCGTGTACGGCCGTCGAAGCACGACTGCCCCGCGTGCCAGGCCCGGTCATCGAAACCGACATACTGGGTGATGGCGCCGGTACGCTCGATCAGCACATGGGCGGATACGCGCAGGTGCGCAATCTCGCGATAGAACGCCGCGCGGGACACATCAAGCGTATTGGTGAACAGGGCATCGACCTGACCATGGCCGAACCGGCCCGGCGGCAGCGTGATGCCGTGTACGACCAGCGTATCCACCGACGCATCGGCCGGGCGGGCATCCTGGTTGGGCGAGACCAGCCGTCGCGCGGGCACCAGCCAGCCGTTGTCGATCGAAAGCATCTGCATCGGCCTAAAAATACGCCTGCAGACCGATCGTCGCACGCAGACCGCTATCGACCGCCGTATTCTCCCAGCCGAGTTCGCTGCGCAGACCCAGGTCGCGGGTCAGGTTGAACTGCTGGCCGAGTTTGGCCCAGCGATAATAGCCATCGTCGCCGGCCACGTATTCGAGCGCGCCCGTTTCCGCCTTGAGCTGTAGCCAGCGGGCCGGATGCAGCAGCAGCCCCGCGCTCGCCCCCGCACCCAGCGCATAGCCGGGCGACAGCGCGCTATTGGCGTCTATCGAGCCCAGACCGAATACATAAGCCAGCGCGTCGTCGCTGCCCCAGGACAGCCCCGGCCCACCCTGCAGGTAATAGCCGAGGTTGTTGTCGACATCATCGAACACGTTCGCGGACGGGCGCCGGCGCAGCCCGGTATCAAGCTGGAACGACACCGGCTTGAACAGATCGTTGCGCGGCGACAGCGACACGATATTGAGCACGGTCAGGTCGTCGATACGCAGTTCGCCCTCGCCCGGATCGACCCGCAGCCCCAGATCGAGGAAGTTGATCTGCGCGCCGCGGGTATAGCCGCCCGGATCGTCGAGCAGGTCGTGATAGGCCGGGCGGATACGCAGGCCCAGCGACAGATCGTCGCCCTCGTAAATCGCCGCGGTGGCCACCCGCAGGGTGCGATGGGCCTGGTCGGGCGAGGTCGCGGGCGCGGGCACCGGCGCAAACGACGACGGCCGCGCGATCCGGCTGCGCGCCATGAGAATGGCGTTGGCATGTTCCGTATCGGCCGGGGCGTTGGCCGGGTCGCTCTGTAGCCGGTAGTAGAGATAGTCGTGGGCAACTTCGAGCACTTCGGCCTGTGCATCGGGACTGAGCCCGGTCAGGCGCGAATCGTCGAAGGCCACCCGGTCGGCAGCGATTTCGCGAGCGAGCGTACGCTGCTCGGCGCTGAGCTGGTCGGCCTGCCAGCGCAGCGTGGTTTCCAGCGAAGGGCGAAAACGCGGCGCGCCCATGAGCCCGGGCACGTCGGCGATGGTACGAATGGTGTCGGCCGGGATCGCATACCAGGAATACTGCTCGGTCAGGGCAAGCTCGGGGCGGGCCACTTCGAGCAGGCTCAGCAGCTGATAGGAACAGTTCTTGGTAAGAAAGAAGTAGGCGAAGCGCACCCCGTCCATCTCCCAGAGATGGTCGACCAGTCGATCGGTCTCGGCATCGCTGAGCTCAAGCGGATAGGCCCAGACGTCGCGATGCTCGATCCAGGCGTACTGCTTGACCTTCTCGTAGTAGGGAAACAGCCCGAAAATACCGGCATAGCCCCCGGTCAGCCCCTTCCAGGCAAAGCCCAGACCTTGTGCATCGTCACCGGCGGCTGCGGCAAAGTTCACCGCATACGACAGCAGTTCGGTATTGCGCGCGCGCCGCGAAGAATCGATACGCAGCAGGGTATGCCCGAACATCGACGACGGGCTGTTGGGAAAGGCGGTGGGGAAAATCAGGCTGATCTGGCGCGGCGCCAGCGCCTCTCGCCAGCGCTGATATTTTTCGCAACGTTCGCCGCCCAGCGCGTGCTCTTCGAGCCCCAGCCTTGCAACCAGAAAACGCCGGCGGGCGATGAACGTACAGGCCGCCGAGCGCTCTCGATCCTCGATATAGCGATTTTCGACGAAGGCCGCCAGGGTCGCATTCAGCTCGGCGGCCGGATCGCGGCGTCCGTTGGGCGACAGAAAGAACCAGTCCGTCACCACCGTGCTGTGCAGCCCCTCGCCAAGCCAGTCGCGCTCGTAATGCACCAGCGCCTGCCACTGGGCGCTGGCGGCCAGGTTCTGTTCGGCGGCACGCGCCTGCAGTGCGGCGAGATCGACAGGCGGCCTATCCGGCGCGGCCTGTACAACGCCCCAGACGAACACCAGCAAAGGCGCGAGCGCCGCCCATCGCATCATGACAAGGCCGTAGGGCCTGTTAACACTAATGCCAATCGCCGCGTTGCTGCGCAAAATCGTGCCAGACAAGGCGCGTGGCGCCGGCCCTGGTTATTCCAGGGCCAAACCGCGCAACGCCGCATGGCAGGATTTTGGGCGCAACCCGAAGGGACGCGCTCTATTTTTCCGCAATCCGGCGTTGCAGCGCGCTCATGTAGCCTGGCTACACAACGCGCACTGCGCCTTGTCTTGCAAAAAAATAGAGCGCGGCGCGACGATTTCATTAGCGTTAACAGGCCCTAGTCGAAAAAGTGACGGAAGGATACGCTGCAGCTGTTGACCGCATCGCTATCCCAGGTCTCGCGCCCACACTCGCCACGCAGCGCATTGTCGCGGGAAACAGGCACGTTGACGACCGCGCCGGTACGCAGGCGCGAAAAGTGCGGGGTGAATTTCAGCCAGCGTGCATGCACGCCCCATTGTACGACGTTCGCCTGATAGACGATGCCCGCTTCGGCACCGGCGCCGAGCGCCATGGCCGGGTCGACACCGCTCACACTCTCCAGCCGGGCGACGCCAAATACATAGGGCAACAGATCGCCAACCCGCCAGCTGGCCCCCGGCCCGCCCTGGATGAAACCGCCAAGCGCGCGCTCGCTGTCGGCCACCGGTGCCTGCTCCAGGCCCGTATGCACGAACCAGGAGATCGGCTGGGTAAAGGCATCGCGCGGCGCGAGCGAACGGATGTTGATCAGATCGAGGGTTTCCAGCGACGCACCGTCGACCTCATCGAAGCGCAGGTTGATATTCAGGCCTTCGATGGCCGCCCCCGGCAGAAAACCGGGCAACGGATCGAACAGATCGTGGTAGGTCAATCGATAACCCAGCGACAGGAAGTCGCGCCCGTCCTGTCGCCCCGCGCCCATGCTGGCCATCTGGGTATCGTGACCCGATTCGGGCGCAGGCGGCGCCGACACCGGCGCGCTCGGCGGCGCGGCATTACGCTGCACGATGCGCAACAGCGCAAGACTGTCGGCGGCTACATCCGGGTTACGCGCGCCCTCGCGGTGCTCGAGCCGCAGAGCGCGATAGGCCAGTTCGGCAATCCGACGACGCTGTTCGCTTGGCCGGTTCTCGAACGCCGGCGTAGCGGCCACGCTCGGATCATCGCGCAGCGCCACGGCCAGCGCGCGCGCCGCCGGATCGAGCCGGGCCGCGCGGGCCGCGACCTCGCGTGCCTTGGACGGCCGATAACGCCTGTCTGCCACCAGTCCGGCGTCGTCGAGGGCGCGTACCGTATTGACCGGCAGCTCGGCAAACCGCAGTTCCTGGCTCAACGGCGCCGTGGGGCGGCCGACCTTCACCAGCTCCAGCAGGCGATAGGAACAGTTCTCGTCGAAGAAGTAATAGTCGAAGTTGATGCCGCGCAGTTCCCAGAGGTGGCGCACCACCCAGTCCATTTCGTCGGCGTCGAGATTGAGCGCGTACTCCCACATGTCGCGATTCTCGACGAAGGCATAGTCGCGAATTTTCTCGGCATAGGCGGTCACCGAGAACTGCCCGGGGTAGCCGCCCGCCAGCCCGCGCCAGATATAGAAAAACGAATTGTCGGCCGCGCCGGCCTGGGCACCGAAATTGATCGCCTTCGAGAGCCAGACGGAATCCGGGTTGGGCTTGGCATCCAGGCGCAGCAGCGTATGCCCGAACATGGATGACGGACTGTTCAGATAGGCCGCGGGGAAAACGAGCACGAGCTGGCCCGTGGGCATCTGTTCGCGCCACTGCAGGTAATCCTCGCAATGGGCCAGCGGCGCCGCCTCCTGCCAGCCCAGCGCCTCGGCAAGAAAGCGATAGCGGGCCGGAAAACGACAGCGCGCCGCGCTGCCCGGCGCTCGGAGCGCGGCCACGCTGGCACGCAGCTCGGCCACCGCGCTTCGCTTGCCCTGGTCGGACAGAAAGAAGTCGGCGTCGTCGACGTAGCTGCTGCCGATACCGCGCAGTGTGGCGCCCGGGTTGACGTGCATCAGCGACTGCCAGCGCGGGGTCGCCGCCAGCGCCGCGAGATCGGGCGCCGTGGCAAGACCCGGCACAGGCACAAGTGCGAGCAGGCCGGCGACGACCGCGGCACAACCGGCGCCCAATAGCCTTGGCATCATCAAGCGGGCAAAAAAATGCCCCGCCTCGACCGAGACGGGGCGTGCATCAGCCAATGCCGATCAGGACACGTAGCGCGACAGGCGCGCGTCGCCGGCCATGACCGTATTGATGCGCTGCATGACTTCGGCGGCGCTGACGTCTTCACGCGGGAAGATCTGGCCGAAGTGATCGTGCATGGTGGTATTGAAATGGGCACGATCCGCGGGCTCGATTTCCATGGCGACGGTCAGCGCGGTCAGCGCTTCGCCATGACCCACGGCCATGTCCTGGGCCACTTCCTCGAGCACGCCGTTCATGGCGAGCAGGCTCTGACCGCTGTAGGTCAGGGTGCCGCTGGTATCGCAGCCGTTGGTGCCGCTGGTCATGCCGAAGGTGGCATTACCCGAGGTGCCGTTCACGATGGTGGCCAACAGATGCGCCGGCAGACCGCTCGACCCTTCGAACAACAGGTTGCCCCAGCCGCAGCCCGGCCCGCCCGGCGCGACCGCACCGGCCGACATGCTGGACCCCAGAATCGCGGCACCGATGATGAGCTTCTTCATTACTGTTCCCCCTTGGATTTAATCAGGTATCGATTCGTGAGCGGTGTCCCTGTCACCGCCACGACAGTCAACTATAGCGCGCCGCCCACAGCTGTAAAGCTCCGGTCATGAAAAGTACGGCCGCGGCACAAAACCGTGCTCGGCGGGTCGCATCCACGGCGCCTCACGTTCGGGTGCTTGTGCCCGATCACCCTGATAAGCTCGCGACAAGGCGCGCAGCACCTTTTTCCACAAGGACCGACTCTTCATGCGGATACGAATCCTGTTTTGCCTGGCTTTGACGAGCGCCGTTCTAGCGACAGGCTGCGACACTGCAAACAGCGGCGATTCCAGCGACAACCGTAACTTCTTCGAACGCGCCTGGGCCAAGGTCGAAAACAGCTTTTCCGATACCCCCGCATCGGCGGCGAGCGAGCCGACCGACCCGTCGCCACAACAAGCCGAAACGCCAGCCGGCGCGACCACGGCTACCGCCGACAGCGGCGCGGGCGGGCCGCAAAACGCCAGCCAGGATCCGGCCGCCAGCACCGCAGCGAACACCGACAGCGACGCCGGCCCGGACGACGCCGGCGACCCCGCCACGGCAGACACCGCCCAGGCGCAGACCCCGGCCACTGCGGATACCGAAGACGCGAAAGACGCCAGCATCGATATCCCCGATGTGGATATTGCCTACAAGAAGTATGTGCTCGACAACGGCCTGACGCTGATCGTGCACAGCGACCACAAGACCCCGATCGTGGCCGTCAATATCTGGTATCACGTCGGCTCGAAAAACGAAGGCCCGGGCCAGCAGGGCTTTGCCCATCTATTCGAGCATTTGATGTTCCAGGGCAGCGAGCACTGGCAGGGCGAATATTTCGAGCCCTTCGAACGTGCCGGCGCGACCGACATGAACGGCACCACCAACGCCGACCGCACCAACTATTTCGCCAGCGTGCCCACCGCCGCCCTCGATATGGCGCTATGGATGGAATCGGATCGCATGGGCCATTTCCTCGGCGCCATCGACCAGAACCTGCTCGAGGAACAGCGCGGCGTGGTACTCAACGAAAAACGCCAGGGCGAGAACCAGCCTTATGGCCGTGTTTTCGACACCATCCCGCCCAACACCTACCCGGCCGGCCATCCCTATTCCTGGTCCACGATCGGCTCGGAAGCCGACCTCAACGCCGCCTCGCTCGAAGACGTGAAGACGTGGTTCAAGACCTACTACGGGCCCTCGAACGCCGTACTGGTGCTGGCCGGCGATATCGAGCCCGAACAGGCGCGGGCCAAGGTCGAGAAGTACTTCGGCAGCATCAACCCCGGGCCACCGGTATCGCACCAGAAGCGCTGGGTGGCACGCATGAGCGGCGAGCACCGCCAGGTGATGTACGACCGCGTGCCGCAGGCACGGCTGTACAAGGTCTGGAATATTCCGCCCACCGGCGCCCCCGACACCACACGGCTGCAGATTGCTGCCGACCTTTTGGCCGGCTCCAAGAACAGCCCGCTATACAAGACCCTGGTTTACGACAAGCAGATTGCCACCGATGTGTCGGCATTTGTCTGGGACAAGGAGATCGGCTCGCAATTCATCGTCAGCGCGACGGCACGCCCCGGCGTGGATCTCGACGAGATCGAGAGCGTGCTGGATGCACAGATGCGTTCGTTCATCAACGACGGCCCGCCGGCAGATGCCGTCAACCGCGCCCGTGCACGCTTCGGGGCCTCCTTTTTGCGCGGTATTGAAAGCGTGGGCGGCCTGGGCGGCAAGGCCGATATCCTCGCCCAGGGCGAGATCTACGAAAACGATCCGGCCGCCTACCAGCAGGAGCTCCAGATCCTGCGCGAAGCCAGCCCCGACGATATCCGCATGACGGCCTCGCGCTGGCTTTCCGACGGCGTGTACGTGCTCTCGGTCGAACCCTTCGGCGAGCGCAAGGCCAGCGGCGAAGACGTCGACCGCGCGCAGCTGCCCGACGTGGGCGACACGCCGGCACTGGATCTGCCCGACGTTCAGCACGCCACCCTGTCGAACGGCCTGAAGGTTCGTCTGGCCGAACGCCATAATGCGCCGACCGTGGAAATGCGCATGGTCTTCGACGCCGGCTATGCGGCCGATCCCGCCGATGCGCCGGGCACCGCCAGCCTCGCCATGGCCATGCTCGACGAGGGCACGGACAGCCGCGACGCGCTGGCCATCAGTGCCGACCTCGACCGGCTGGGCGCCAATCTCGGCACCAGCACTTCACTCGATTCGGCATCGCTGAGCCTGTCCACGCTCAGCACGACCATCGACGATGCGCTCGATATCTATGCCGACGTGATCCGCAACGCCGCGTTTCCCGCCAACGAATTCGAGCGCTTGCAGAAACAGCGTCTGGCGAGCATCGCGCAGGAAAAGCGCAAGCCCACGACCCTGGCCCTGCGCACCCTCGGGCCGCTGCTGTACGGCAAGGATCACGCCTACGGCATTCCGCTGACCGGCAGCGGCACCCTCGCCGCAGTCAAGAACATGCGGGTCGAAGATATCCAGCGCTTTGCCGACACCTGGCTGCGCCCGGACAACGCGACGCTGGTCGTGGTCGGCGATACCACCATGGACGAGCTCAAGCCCATGCTCGAAGCGCATCTGGGCGACTGGCAGGCCACGAGCGACGCGCCGCGCCCGGAAAAACGCCTGCCCGAGATCACCGCGCCCGACGAAACCCATATCTATCTGGTCGATCGCCCCGGCAGCAATCAGGCCACGGTGATCGCCGGCAATGTCGCGCCGCCCAAATCCAGCGAACAGGACGTCGCCATGGAAACGGTGAACGCGGTGCTGGGCGGCATGTTCAATTCACGGCTGAACCTGAACCTGCGCGAAGACAAGCACTGGTCCTACGGTGCGCGCAGCCTGCTCATGGACGCCCGCGCCCAGCAGCCGTTCGTGGCCTATGCCGCCGTACAGATCGACAAGACCGCGCCGGCCATGCAGGAAATGCGTAACGAGCTGACCGCGATCCGCGACGCCCGCCCGGTGAGCGATAGCGAACGCTCGGCGGCCCAGGCCAACCTCACCCGCAGTCTGCCCGGAGAGAACGAAACGACCTCGGCCCTGGCCTCGACGCTGACCGACTCGGTCGTGTTCAATCTCCCGGACGATTATTATGAGGATTATGTCCGCCGTATCCGCGATCTGAACGATCCGGCGCTGGCTAAAGCCGCGCAGTCGATGATCGATACGGACGGGCTCACCTGGGTGGTGGTAGGCGATCTCAAGCAGATCGAAACCGCCATCCGGGAGCTCGGATGGGGTAAAGTCCGGGTCATAGATCCGACGACACTCGAAACGTCGGCCGGTGATGATGTCGAGGGGGATGGGGACAACGATGAATAGGCTGATGTGGAGTCGCTTGACCGCGACACTGGTGCTGGCTGTCTGCGCAACGCAGGCCCTGGCCGCAGTCGAACGCGAAGACATCATCATCATGGGCGCCGACGGGCTGCACTTCACCAGCTACAAGACGCTGCGCTCGGATCTGGCTGAACGGGTGCTCTATCTGGGCCCGGACGAAGCACCGCAGGATGCCGTGTTCATCGTGCCCGCCGATTACGAGTCGACCCCGCTCGACGATGGCGGCACGCGCCTGCATTTCCAAAGCGGCAGTTTTGCGCTCATGAATACCGGCGCCTTCGATGCCGAAGTCGAACGCAACGACAACAACGTATTCGTGTTCAACAGCTGGGATGGCGTCACCCGCAGCGACGGTCATCTGGGCAAATGGAACGCGCCCGACGATTTCGCGTCGTTCTCCTATACCTGGGTGCTGCCACGTAATATCGATATCCTCGCCTACGAGGCCAATCGCACCGGCACCTGGGAAAAACGCGAAAACACGCTCAACTGGACCGGCAAGCAGGTCAATGACATCGCCTTCACGATCCGCTATCGCGTGAACCCGCCCGATAGCCGGGCGTCCGGCAGTGCCACACCGCAGGTCGCCGAACGCCAACGCACGGCACCACCCCAGCCCGCGCCGAAGCGCCGAGACCTGACTACGGCCCAGCTTCAGACCTCACCCTCGCGCGGCTTCGACAACACGCCTGCACAGCCGGCCGAGCCGCCGACTCAAAACCAGACACCGCGCCAGCAGCCGACGACCCAGCCTTCACCCAGTGTCGGCGACGACGAGCCCAGCCGTGTTGCACTCATGGACGTGGTGGAGCTCGACCAGGGCCGTCCGCAGGTCACCGCCACGGGACGGCAACAGCTGCGCCGTCTGGCAGGCGTGCTGGCCAACGACCAGACACAGCGGGTCGTGGTCTACGGTCCGTCGTTCAGCGACAGCCGCGACACCGGGGGCTCGGTCGCCCAGGCGGCCCGTATTTCGGATTATCTGACCGCGCACGGCGTATCGGATAGCAAGATCGAAATCCGCGCCGGCGAGCGCAGCGACGATGCCGATGGCCGCCGCGTAGAGATCGCCGTCGTCCCCGGTGGCCTGCTCGACGACTTCTCGCCCAACTAGGCCGTTGGCCAATGCCCATGCGAGGGCCCGACCATCGGACCCTGTGCCGGGGCAGGCGAAAACCGGCGCCGCCAAGGACAACGCTGGAGCATAAAAAAAGCCGGCCTCGAACGAGGCCGGCTTTTACAATCGTACCGGCGCGCGTGCCAGCGGGCCGCTGATCAACGCTCGGGGCTACTTGCCTGGAAGTTGCCCAGCGGCCGTACGAAGGTGTATTTGCCGGGCTCCACAACGAGCCGATCTGCGGCGTCGCCGGTGTTCATGCCCAGCAAAGAGAACGGCAGGGAGACCACGAACAGGCCGGTGCCCACCGCCGTCGCGGCGAGGCTGACCGGGCGCACCAGCAGCATATCCACGCCCATGGCAGCTGCAGACGGTGTGCCGGGCTCGGCATAATCATCAATGGCGGCAGCCGGATTGGCGAGGCCGAGCCCCAGCGCGGCCACTACGACAATCAGCGCGCGGCGCGCAGAGAAAACGCTCATGATCCAAACCCCCATCAAATACGGTCGGCTCACATTAGCAAAGCCCGGGCGCAAGTCAATTGCTCCTGCGCGGCCGGCGGCCACGGGCCGACAAACGGCATCATGAGCGCCCGCGAAGTCTATCTGGCCGCTGACCCGGTCAATGCCGAGATCGCCAAGGATGTACTGGTCAACCACGGGATTGCCGCCCATGTGCGCAGCCAGCACCTATGGGGCGGCATGGGCGAGCTGCCGGCCAACGTGTATCCGAGCGTCTGGGTGGATGAAGCCCACGACTACGACGCAGCGCGCGCGCTCATCGCGGATTTCGAGCGCGGTGCGCTCAACGACGGCCGCCCCTGGCAATGCCCACACTGCGGCGAATACCTCGACGCCCAGTTCCAGCAATGCTGGAACTGCGACACCCTGAAACCAGCCGACTGAAAAACACGCACGCATGCATATCGTTCTGCACGAACCCGAAATTCCGCCCAATACCGGCAACGTCATCCGCCTGTGCGTGAACGTCGGCGCCACGCTGCACCTCATTCACCCGCTGGGTTTTTCCATCGACGACAAGCATATGCGCCGGGCCGGGCTGGACTATCGCGAACGCGCGGTCATCCACGAGTGGGACGATTTTGACGCCTGGCGCGCCACCCATCCGCAAACCCGCGTGTTTGCGGCTACCAAGCGGGGCAGCACGCGCTACGACGAGATTCGCTATCGGCCCGACGATGCGCTGCTGTTCGGTTGCGAAACCCGGGGCCTGCCGCCGGCGTTGGTCGAGGGCGCGGAAGCATCCGTCTATCTGCCCATGCAGGCCGGCAATCGCAGCCTGAATCTATCCAACAGCGTAGCGGTGATCGCCTTCGAGGCATGGCGCCAGCTCGGTTTTGCCTAGGACCGAGCGCGTACTGGCCGACAAAGCCGCGCCGGCGGCTAACCAAAACCCAATACGCCCGCGCCGGATAGCAGCTGGACGATGCCCAGCAGAATGATGCAGTCCAGCAGCGGAATGACGAGCGCGCCGCTCAACCTCGTACGCAGTACCACCGCACAGGCCAACGCCATACCCAGATAGGCGCCGAATATTCCCAGGCCCAGATAGGCCTGCCCTACATACGCGAACGGAATGGCGACCAGAAGGGTTAGAAATGCCGCGCCGAACGAGTCGTTGCGCGCTGCGAATACGCTCGCGGCTAGCTTGATCGGCAAGATCGCGGTCAAAAAGAAGACGATCGCGATAATCGCAAGCGAATCCGTATGGAAATGCACCGGTTGGTGAATCCTCGTGCGTTAAGGGCGCGCGAGAGCCGCGGCGCGACGAGCGAATAATACGCGCACTGTGTTATGTGCGGGTCGCTCGTGATTTCGAGCCGGCTCAGTACCGCGGCTCGTGCTCCTGCGCTTCGGCCTTGCCCGGCGCGGTCATGCGGTCGAGCAGCACTTCCCATCCCGCGCCTTCAGCGGCTTCGCTCAGGCGCTTGTCCGGCTGTACTGCGACGGCCTCCTCCACCACGCGAAACAGATGCGCGTCGGTGATCGAATCGCCAAAGGCCACCGCCGTGGCTAACGGTAGATCGGTCTGGCGCGCCAGCGCCTCGGCCGCATCGATCTTGGTGGGCCCATAGGGATGGCGCACCGGCGGCGCACCGGTGTAATGGTCACCGCTACTGGCACACAGCGAGGCATGGGCATATTCCACGCCCAGGGCGTCGGCCAGCGCATCGGCGATGAACTGCGGCGTGCCGGACAGCAAAGCGACCCGATCGCCCGCAGCCTCATGCGCGCGCAGCCGCTCGACGGCGGGCGCATACAGCGAAGGCAGCAGCCGTTCGGCGACGAAGTCGCGCGCGAGCGCCGCGATTTCGGACTTGCCATGCCCGCTGAGATAGGCCTTGTTCTTTTGCATGACGTGGCGGCCGTAGCGCGGGAAGTAGCGCAGGCAGAACCAGGCAAACGCCAGCAACTGACGCAGCCCCAGGGCGCGGCGATCCCATAGATAGCGGGCAAAACGGGCCTCGGAACTCGCGCCCGGCACGAGCGTGCCGTCGATATCGAACAATACCAGGCGCATCAGCTGTGCCCCGTTGGCGCACCGGGGCGCTCGTTAACACAGAACTCGATGATCACGGGCAGACCGCGGGCGATACAGATCGCTGCCGAGGCCCAGGCCAGCGCCGTGCCCACGCCCACGCAGAACCAGCCGTAGCTGGCCCAGAACTCCGGCGCCAGGAAGGGAAACGGCTGCCAGAACAGAATCCAGGCAAAGGCCACCGCCTTGAGCACGGCATAGAAACCACGCATGAAACGCCCGGCCACCAGAAAACGCCCGATTGGCGACTGCATCATGTCGAAAGCCGCCGTGCCCGAGGCCGCCCCCTTGCTACGGATGGCGTCGACCAGGTTGCCGCGAATGATGAACAGCAGCGGAATCCATACGCCGATGAAGCCCAGATGGGCCAGCACCACCCAAAGCACGGTTTCCACGATACGATCGATGGCGATATCGAAAGTGGCGCCGAAAAGCGACTCTTCGTTGTACTTGCGTGCGACCCAGCCATCGACGCCGTCGAGGGCGATGATGAGCACGGTCAGGGGCGCGTTGACCAGCTGCAATACGGGCACGCCGGAGTAGATGATCCCCAGCAGTACGAATAGCAGCAGGAAACGGCCGAAAGTTACCCAGTTCGCCATGGCGCGGTCGTCTTGTGATGAATACTTGGTGCGGTCATGAGACCCGCAGCGGCGAGGACAAGCCATCGCCGACTGTCATATTTTAGTCTTTTTCGGACCGGAAGGGTCGATCCGTCAATTTACGCACCGCATCGCGCGGCGCGACGTCTTCGTGCAGTACGCGAAATGCCTGGGTCGCGATCGGCATTTCCACACCCAGCTGCTGGGCGATGCGATAGACCTCACGGGCCACGCGCACGCCTTCAACGACCTGCTGAATTTCGCGCTGGGCGCCCTCGACATCGTTGCCGGCCGCCAGGGCCAGGCCCATACGACGGTTGCGCGACTGGTCGTCGGTGCAGGTCAACAGCAGATCGCCCAGCCCCGCCATACCGGTGAAGGTGGTGCGCTCACCGCCCATCTTCTCGCCCAGGCGCATCATCTCCGACAGGCCGCGGGTGATGAGCAATGCACGCGCATTCGCGCCGTAGCCGAGCCCGTCGGATATGCCCACGGCGATGGCCAGCACGTTCTTGACGGCCCCGCCCACGCCCACGCCAATCACGTCGCGGGTGGTGTACACGCGAAACACGCCGTCGTGAAACGCCCCGGCCATGTCGCGGGCAAAGACGTCGTCGTGCGAGGCGATGGTCACGGCCGTGGGCATGCCCTGGCCGACTTCGCCGGCAAAGCTCGGCCCCGACAATACGGCGGTCACGCGGTCCACGCCCAGCGTTTCCGCGGCCACCTGATCGGGCAGCTTGGCCGACTCGGGTTCGAGCCCCTTGGTCGCCCAGATCACACGGCGGTGTTCGCCCAGAAGCGGCGCCAGGCGCTCAAGCGTTTCGCGCAGCGCATGGCTGGGCACCACCACCAGCACATCGTCGGCCGCCGCGACGGCCCGGGTCATGTCCGCTTCGGGGGTGAGCAACTCGGGCAACGGGCAACCGGGCAGATAACGACGGTTCTCGCGGTCGGCCGCCATCGCGGCGATGGCATCGGCGTCGCGCGCCCAAAGCGGTACCCGGTTGCCGTTGCGCGCAAGCTGAATAGCCAGCGCGGTGCCCCAGGAGCCGGCCCCCAGAACGGCGATACAGCGGCCGGTCGCTTCGCGCGCAGCGCTCATGACGGGTTAATGCGTGGCGTCGCCGACTTCGGTCGGCCCGCCTTCGCTGCGCTGATGCTGGGCATAGAGCCGATCGAAGTTGACCGGCTGCAGCAGAAAATGCGGAAAACCCGCCCGCTGCACCATGTCGCCCACGCTTTCGCGAATATAGGGGAACAGGATCGACGGGCAGTAGGCGCCCAGCAGGTGGCCGCGCTCGGCATCATCGTCGAAGCCGTCGATCTGGAACACCCCGGCCTGCTGCACCTCCACGATATAGGCGGTGCGCTCGCCCTGCTTGGCGGTGACCGTCACCGTCAGCGTGACCTGGTGCGTTTCGCGGCTGAGATTCTCGATGCGCGTATTCAGGTCGACGTTGACCTCCGGCTGATACTGCTCGGTAAACACGCGCGGACCGTTGGGCACCTCGATGGATGCGTCACGGATATAAATCTTCTGCAGCGCGACCTGGCGCTGGGCCTCGCCGTTTTCGCTAGCCTGCTGGCCGTTGTCCTCTGCCATCTCGCCTCCTCGTTGCCTTGAATTACTGTCGCCCGGGCCAGCGCTACTTGCTGGTCACCGGCATGCCGTCGCCCTGCCAGGCATTGATGCCGCCCTTGAGTGCATAGGCACGCGTGTAGCCGAGCTTGCGCAGCTTGGCCACCGCCTGCGGGGCGACGTTGCCGATACCGCAATAGCAGATGATCGTACGATCGGTGTTCTTGCTGATTTCCTTGGCGCGTTCCTCGATACCCGCCATCGGAACATGCTTGGCGTTGAGGATATGGCTTTTCTTGAAATCGGCCGCCGAGCGCGTGTCCACCACGATGGCATCCTCGGTGTTCATCAACCGCACTGCTTCGTTGGCGGGAATCGGCTTGTGCCCCTTGACGGTGCGCAACACCTCGTTCACCGCCAGCGCGATCAGCACCAGAACCAACGCACTCCACAGGTAGGGGTGGTTGGTGATGAATTCCTGTATCTGCTCCAGATTCATGGCGTGTACGGTCCCAATCGGCCGCTGCGGGCCGGTAAATTCACGATCGAGAGATGCGCAAGCTGCGCGTCGCGCCGCGATTATTGCATACCGCGCGCTCCGTTCGCCGCCCACGGGTGGCGGACGACGCCGATAACCGCCTCCGGGCACCGCCGAGCACCCGCTTGGACCGGCGCACGCCGGCCGGCCATACGGGGCATGACGACTTCGCAGCAGACCCATACACTAGTCGCATGCGCGTTGTTGTTCTTGCTGGCGTCTGCCTGCTCGCTATCGTCGTGGCCAGCCCCGGTCTGGCCCAGAGCGGCGATGCGCGCTCGCAAAGTACGCGCGCCGAGCTGGATGCGCTACGCGATCGCATCGACAACGTGCGCCAGCAGATCGCCCAGGACAAAAGCCAGCGCAGCGACCTGTCGAGCCGGCTCGCCCAGGCCGAAGCCGATATCAGCGTCGCGTCCAAGCGCCTTCGTGAACTCGACGACAAGATTGCCGAGGCGCGCGAGCGCGTGGCCGACCTCACCCGCCGCCGCGATCGCGAACGCCGCGATCTCGGCAGCCAGCTGGACGCGCTGCGTGAACAGGTGCGCGCGGCGTATGCCAGCGGTCAGATGGACAAGATGCGACTGCTGTTGTCGGGCCAGTCGCCGGAAAAGCTGGGCCGCATGCTGGTCTACTACGAATATTTCGCCAACGCGCGTACCGAGCAGGTAACCGCGTTGCGCAGCGCGCTCGCCGATCTGGCCGTGCGCCAGAACGCGCTCGAAAACGAGCAGGCAGAACTCAGCCGTCAGCGCGAAACGCGTGAATCCACCCTGGCCAGCCTCAAGGCCAACCAGGCCGAGCGCGAACAGGCCATTGCCGCGCTCGACAGCCAGCTATCGAACAAGCAGGCCACGCTGTCCGAAATGAAAGCCGACGAACAGCGCCTGCGCAGCCTCATGGGCCGGCTGCGCACCCAGCTGTCCGATCTGCCGCCCGAGCCCGCCGACGACACGCCCTTCGGGCAACTCAAGGGACGCATGCAGCCGCCGGTCAACGGCCCGGTGCTGGCGCGCTTTGGCACCACCAAGGCCGGCGGACCGCTCAAATGGCAGGGCGAATGGCTGGGCGCTGCCGCCGGCACGCCGGTACGTGCGGTAGCCGCCGGGCGAGTGGTCTATGTCGGCTACATGCACCGCTACGGGCTGATCGTGGTCGTCGATCACGGCAACGACTACTACACGCTCTACGGCCACGCCGAGAGCACCTATGTGGAAGTCGGCGACCGCGTCGAGCAGGGCCAGGCCGTGGCCAAGGCCGGACACAGCGGCGGGCACAGCCAGAACGGCGCCTATTTCGAGCTGCGCCGCGGGCGTACGCCGATCAATCCGGCCAGCTGGCTGGCCGGGTAAGGCAACCGGGGCGAGCCCGCGATATGCTATCTTTTGCGCAGCATTATTCCCGCATCTGTCGTTGATTATCGACGCGTGATTCGCGCGTGCGGGTGGGGTCGTCCCAGGGAGTCAGGATTCATGCGATCGAAAACCCGCAGCTCGCTGCTGATTGCGTTGGGCGTGGTCATCGGCGTGATCGTGAGCGTTGCCCAGGGCGGCCTGGCCGATCGCGGCAATGCCGGCAACAACGACAGCGTCGAGGCCCAGGGCCTGCCGCTGGACGAACTGCGTACGTTCGTCGAGATCCTCAACCGGGTAAAGCAGGGCTATGTCGAGGACGTCTCCGACCAGGCGCTGCTGGAAAACTCGATCCGCGGCATGCTCGACGGCCTGGACCCGCATTCGGCCTATCTGAACGCCGAGGAATTCAAGGAGATTTCCATCTCCACCTCGGGCAAGTTCGGCGGCCTCGGCATCGAAGTACAGATGGCCAACGGCTTCGTGAAGGTCGTCGCGCCCATCGACGACACGCCCGCCAGCAAGGCCAACATCCAGGCCGGCGACCTGATCATTCGGATCGACGATCAGGCGGTCAAAGGCATGAGCCTGATGGACGCGGTCAAGGCCATGCGCGGCGATGCCGGCAGCGACGTCACGCTCACCCTCCTGCGCGAAGAGCGCGACGAGCCGTTCAAGGTCACGCTCAAGCGCGCCGTGATCCGGGTCGAGAGCGTGAAGTCGCGCATGCTCGACCGCGGCTACGGCTATGTGCGTATCACCCAGTTCTCCAGCCAGACCGGCGACAGCCTTAAAAAGGAACTCTCGGACCTGAAGGACGAGGCCGAAGGCCCGCTGCGCGGCATCGTGCTCGATCTGCGCAATA